>NZ_JAMXXO010000025.1:0-34135 GCF_024129115.1 Acinetobacter lwoffii | reverse complement strand
AAATTTACGAGCATCAGTCGGTACGACTGGTGATTCATACGATAATGCTTTGGCTGAAACGGTGAATGGCTTATACAAAACAGAGGTGATTAAATATTTAAAAGCAGATTGGCAGGGTTTAGCTGATGTACAACTTGCCACATTGAATTGGGTGGATTGGTTCAATAAAAAGCGTATACACAGTGCACTTGGTTATGTATCACCTTTTAATTTTGAAGCAATGTACTATGATAAGATTAACCCGTTAGGTCAGGTGGCCTAACTTAAATAAAAAAGTCTCCGACAAACTCGGTACGGTTCAGAGCGTTGAAAAGTCTAATGATTCTACAAATACACCTCGATTTTCAACTAACTACAAACGTGTTGCACTTGTTTTTTGAATCTACTTTCTATACTTGAAATGTCAACATACTCTACACAAACCTGAGAAATATATGAGTGCAGAAGCCACATCTATCAGCCTTCTATCCCCTGTCATACTGCTCACAGCGGCAGTGATTTCAGTCCCCTTAATCAAGCGCCTAGGATTAAGCTCGGTATTGGGATATTTAATTGCAGGATTAATTATTGGTCCATTTGGACTAGCATTTTTCTACGATTCTGCGTCTATTCTGCATATCGCTGAGCTTGGTATTGTGATGTATCTGTTTGTGATTGGACTAGAAATGCGTCCATCATATTTATGGAGTTTAAGAAAAGAAATTTTTGGATTAGGCGCATTACAGATTAGTGCCTGTTCATTGGGGCTAACGGCTGTAGGCTTGGTCTATGGCTATTCTTGGCAAGTGAGTTTTGTATGTGCTGCAGGCTTTGTACTCACCTCAACTGCAATTGTTATGCAACTTTTGGGAGATCGTGGAGACATTGCTCAACCACGAGGACAAAAAATTATCTCGATCCTGCTGTTTGAAGATTTATTGATTGTCCCTTTATTGGCAATTGTCGCTTTTATCGCACCGAATCATGTTGTTGAAAGTACTTCTACGCGTTTGCAGAGCATTGGAATTGGTTTAATTTCAATTGCAGGTTTAATCGCTGCAGGCTATTGGTTGCTTAATCCTTTATTTCGCTTATTAGCCCTAGCCAAAGCCCGTGAAGTCATGACTGCAGCAGCACTCTTAGTAGTACTCGGCGCAGCATTACTGATGCAAGTCACTGGCTTATCGATGGCTATGGGGGCATTCCTTGCAGGGGTATTACTCTCCGAATCCACTTTTCGCCATCAGATTGAAGCAGATATTGAACCGTTTCGTGGCATATTGCTCGGATTATTTTTTCTAGCCGTAGGCATGTCATTAGACCTTAACGTCGTAAAAAATAACTGGGGGTTAATCTTAAGTGCTGTTCTTGTGCTGATGTTTGTCAAAGCATCCATAATTTATCTGACTGCACGCATGACCAAAAGTTCACACTCTGAAGCACTCGATCGCGCATTACTAATGGCTCAAGGGGGCGAGTTTGCTTTTGTACTCTTTGCTGCCGCCATGAGTGCTCAAATCATTAGTGCTACTGAAAGTTCAAACCTGACTGCAATTGTAGTTTTGTCGATGATTTTGACCCCGATTATAGGCATTCTATTTAAACGTTTTACCCAAACTACAGAACAAACGTCTTTAGAAAATATCCGTATTGCCGAAGGACTTTCTGGAAAAGTATTGATGATTGGTTTCGGTCGTTTTGGACAAGTCTCCAGTCAATTACTGCTTGCTCGAGGCATTGATGTGACCATCATTGATAATGATATCGACATGATTCAAAACGCTGAAAGATTTGGATTTAAAATTTACTATGGCGATGGTTCTCGTTTAGATATTTTACATGCCTCTGGAGCAGATACGGCTGAAGCAATTGTTGTTTGCGTAGACCACAAAGAAACGACGAATAAGATTGTAGAGTTGGTGCAACATGAATTTCCTTTAACCAAGTTACTGGTTCGCTCTTATGACCGAGAGCATGCGCTGCATTTAGCAAAACAAAATGTGGATTATATGATTCGAGAAACCTTCGAGTCGGCAATGCTATTTGGCGGTGCGATTTTAGAAGAATTGGGTGTTGACCAGAGTGATGTTGAAGAAATTAGCCAAGAAATCCGAGAACGAGACAAAGAACGTTTTGAAACCGAAGTTGCAGCAGATGATGTTTATGCGGGTATCGGCTTGCAATACACAGGACCGCGTCCGACTGCACCTTTAATTACACCAAAGCACACAGGACAAATTCTGAATGAAGATGACACTCAGCAATAATTTCACGTATTAAACCCAAATAAAAAAGAGGTCTGTGTAGATCTCTTTTTCGGTAAGCATCCGCTGAACCCCACTTTTCTTATTTTCTCAATATCCCAAACCAAACTAAAATTTCTCAAACAAGTTCATCACGTCATTTTCCGTCAGTTTCGCTTCGCCCTCATGATCGGTACTTAGAATAGACTGTGCCAGTTCTGCTTTATTTTGCTGTAAGGCAAGAATTTTTTCTTCTATGCTTTTATTGGTAATCAGCTTGTACACAAATACCGGCTTATCCTGTCCAATCCGCCATGCACGATCTGAAGCTTGATCTTCAGCAGCAGGGTTCCACCATGGATCATAGTGAATGACCGTATCTGCGGCAGTTAGATTCAGACCGACCCCTCCTGCTTTCAGACTGATTAAAAATACCGGCACTTGTCCAGACTGAAATGCTGTAATGACTTCATCTCGCTTTTTGGTCTTTCCAGTCAGCTTCACATAGCCAATTTCTGCGTGATGGAGCTGTTGTTCAATCAGTTCCAACATTGAGGTAAACTGAGAGAAAATAAGAATTTTTCGTCCCTCTTCCACCATTGGAACAACCATATCCATCAACTGTTCAAGTTTGGCAGAATACGCCTGCCCGGTTTTAACTGAATCCAGTTTCAGCAAGCTAGGATGACAACAGACCTGACGCAGCTTCAGCAAGGCATCTAAAATTTGGATTTGACTACGCTTAAAGCCTTTTTCTGCCACAATTTTCTGAATATTTGCCTGCATCGTGGCGCGAACAGCCTCATATAGCTTGGATTGCTGCTCATTCATGTCAATATTGACTTCAATCGTGGTTTTTTCAGGCAATTCCTTGGCAACGTCAGTTTTCAAGCGACGTAAAATAAAGGGTTTAATGCGGTTTACCAACTTTTGCCTTAACTGCTGATCGCCGCGTTTTTCAATAGGATAGCGGTACTTTTTATTAAAGATTTCTTGTGAATATAAAAATCCTGGCATTAGAAAATAAAATAGTGCCCACAGCTCACCCAAATGATTTTCCATAGGTGTACCAGTTAGACATAGACGATGTCGCGCTGTTAATTGCCGTACTACCTGTGCAGCTTTGGCACGCGGATTTTTAATATTCTGCGCTTCATCCAGAATGAGTTGATGATATTCATATTGCTTCAGTTGCTCTTCATCTCTCGCCAAGAGCGGGTAGGTGGTTAACACAATGTCATAGTGTGAAATCTGCTCAAAATACTGATGGCGGTCGGGGCCTTGTAGCAGCAGTACCTTGAGCTCAGGGGTAAATTTTTCCGCTTCTTTGAACCAGTTATGCATCAGCGATGTGGGTGCAACAATTAAGGCGGGTCTGTCCTGCAAATGACCAGCCTGCTTTTCCATGAGTAAGTGGGCTAAAGTTTGTGCTGTTTTACCCAAACCCATATCATCCGCCAGAATCCCGCCATGCTGGGTTTCCCTTAAAAACTGTAACCAGCCTAGGCCCTGCTGCTGGTATGGACGTAATTCCCCCTGAAAACCTTGTGGTGTCGGCAGTTGTTGCTGATAGCCTTGTTTGAATTTCTGCGCAAATTGCTGCAGGCGATTACTGACCTGCCACACCATCCCCAGATGATGCTGTAATTCTAATAGTTGACTCGCATCATAGCGATCTATGCTACGCTCTTCTTGCTGTAAAATGCTCTGCAGATGCAACAATACCGGCTTAATGTCCTTTGCGGATAAAGCCAAATCTGGTTGATCCGCTGCAGTTTTCAGGGTGAAAATTTGACTGTCATTCAGATGACCAAAAATCCGTGGATCAAGTAAATCAGGCTGTTCTTTCACCAAAGCCACAAGTGCATCGAGTAAATCATAGCTATTGCCTGCACTGTCCTGAACGGTCGCCCCGATATTGAACCAGTCTTGTTGGCTTTCAGATTCAGTGATGGAAATATTTAAATTTTCAACATATTGCAGCTTAAATGGGCTGTGTTCCAGATGCTCTATCTGCCATCCAATCAATTCAATTTGATTGATGGGCATCAGCTGTTTGATCCAGTCTCCATAGAACGCAAAAACCATAGAATCAAGACGTTGTTTATCCAGTTTTAATTGCTGGTAATAATTAAGATCTTTCACCCACTTCAGTGATTCGACCAATAGCTGTAAACGCTGGATTGACTGTTGTTCCTGAACTAAGTCCCGAAGCTGTCGCACCATTTTGCCATGCTGCTCACCAATAAAACTGTCACCTGATGTACCTGCTTTTATTCGTCCGCCTACATAGGAGAATTCAATTTCGGCACAAACAGACTCTTCCCATTTCCAATCAAATTTATCTAAAACACCGAAGCGTAAAATTGGCTGGGGACTTCCCTCAAGGACATCAATATGCTGAATAGACTCGGGCTGAGGCAGATTTTTCACGTCTGAATATTGATGAGTCAGTTTCTCAAACTCTGGCAAGAGCATAGATGGAAGATCAGGCATCTGTAAAAAATGGTACAGAAGATTTGCCGTATATTCACCATATAACTGGCCCACCGTGTTCTGTTGAATATCCACATAACATGGGGGATGGCTCGCGAGAATCTGAATATGTGGATTTGATTTCAAATCGAGTCGAATATCACCATTGACCAATTCAATGTTTAAATGCTCTGTCTGTTTGTTTACACCTTGTTGCCAGATCAGTTCGATGTGATAGCCTTGTTCTGACCATTGAAGTGCAGTATGGCTCTTTTTTTGCCAGTACACATCGCCACTTTGAATAAAAGATTTGAAATGTTCCAATAAAATTCTGGAGATATCAAGATTGCTTTGATAAAAGCGTTCGTCACTGTTTATTTTGGCATAATAATAAATCTGGTTAAATAATTGTCGTTTTTGTTCAGGTAAAGTCAGATGCTTTCTGGTGATATTTTCATATTGGGTATAATAACTTTCCCCCGCAATTGAGCCGTTTTTATTGCGTCTGGCCTTCTGAACATCAACTGTCAATTTCTTTAAGCTGACAGACTGATCTAGCAGGTAAATTAAATAATTGTTTGTTTTGACAGATTGCTCTGGTTCAGTCTGTTGTAAATACCGTTTAAAATCATTCAACCAGCGCTGCGCCTGATCATCCCCCCGTTGGCGTTTTGCGATTCCCTGCGAGGATTGAGATTCAGCATAACGCTGTTGAAATTCCTGACGATATTCTTGAAAGAATAATCGCGCTAAAGCAGCAGCATGTTTACAGTTATATCCAACCGGACAAGTGCAGTCGTCATCGATTAAACGGTCTTTTTTAAGATTATAGGTAATCGCGGTATCGTAATAATCTGTCCCTTCAATTTGAGCATACATCGTGACATCATCATTTTCTTCAAAGAACTCAATTGTTTCTCTATCAATGTGTTTAGCATAGCTCAGACTGCGCTGAAGAGTTGCAGTACTAAAGCGAGATAGAAAATTGATCAATGAGGACATAATTACCAGAAACCAAAAATGTTTATACAATTATAACGGACAAAGCTGTCATTTCAGAACAGTAGTGCTCGCCAACGTATCAAAAGGAAATAAATCCATGCTCAAAAACTTAATGTTTACTACAATGGATGGGGTGAATATTGGCTTTGGGGTACATTGGTCTCCTCAACCGCAATCACAGGTCGGCCATTAATCGCCTTTGAATACAGTGCAGAAGCGATCAGTAAAGGTTTAGAACTTTCCTGCACATCAAATGGATATCATGGGTGAGGCACTGAATATTCCTCGACAAGCTCTTGTGAAACTTGGTACTCAGGAAGCGGAACTTTGTGTCCAAGAAGTCGATGAAATTATTGGCTCGATTTGTAAGGTTGCAATCCGATTCAGCAATATCGCTCATGACCTATTACCTGGACAAATTCAAGCAGAGACTCTCCAACTGATCCAAAATAGGATTGCATAATATTCATTTATTGCACTAAATAGCCTTCACAAAGCTTCTATGAAGGGCTTACTCTAACCGTTGTTTTATCACGGCATAAGCTACACCAGTCACCACACTTCCAATCGCAATCGCCAATAAATATTTTAATGGATAATTCATCGCATTCGGAATGATCAGTACCATTACACCGCCATGAGGAGTGACTAGTTCACATTTAAATAATGCAACCAAAGCCCCAGTTACAGCACCACCTGCGATCGCGCATGGAAGCACTCGAATCGGGTCTTTGGCAGCAAACGGAATAGCCCCTTCCGAGATGAAACATAGGCCCAGAACTACAGCAGCCTTCCCTGCATCTTGCTCAGGTTTGGCAAATTTATGCTTTGCCAGAAAAGTTGCAATTGCCATACCCAATGGCGGTACCATACCCGCAGCCATGGTAATCGCCATCGGTCCGTATGTTTGTGACGTAAGTAAGCCCACCGTAAAGGCATAAGCCGCTTTGTTTATTGGGCCCCCAACATCAATACACATCATACTCCCAAGGATAATCCCCATGATCATGGCATTGGTCGTCCCCATATTGGCAAGGAAGTGTGTGAGTAATTCAAACAATTGTGCAACAGGCTGTCCAACCACATAAATCATGATTAAACCAACAGCTAAACTGGCCAATAGTGGAATAATCAAAATTGGTTTTAATGCTTCTAGGCTACTTGGGAGTTTAAGCTGTTTCGATAAAAATAACGCAATATAACCTGCAATAAAACCTGCAACTAATCCACCGAGAAAGCCTGCCTCTAATTGTGTTGCAAGTAAACCGCCAATCAAACCTGGAGTTAAACCCGGACGATCCGCAATAGAATAAGCAATGTAACCTGCCAGCATAGGTACCATAAGAGTAAATGCTGCAGCACCTATTTGCTTTAAGGATGCGGCAAAGCTTCCTTCAACAGGATTGAGGCCAAACATAAACGAGATGGCAATGATCAAACCGCCCGCCACCACCATTGGCAGCATGAAAGACACCCCTGTTAAAAGGTGTTTATAAATTCCAGTTTTTTCTTTGTTTTCATTTTCTGTCTTAGTGGCTGTTTGCTTACCCGTTTCAAGCAGTTTGGCCTCAGCAATTGCATTTGCAAAAGTCTTATCCGTTTGCTTAAGGGCAAATCCTGTACTGCAGCGATATACGCGTTTGCCTACAAAGCGATCTGTATTGACCTCAATATCCGTTGCTAAGATCACCACATCTGCTTTGGCAATACTTTCTGCCGATAAAATATTTTTAGCCCCAACCGATCCTTGGGTTTCAACATCAATCTGATAACCGTGCTTTACTGCACCTTGTTGTAAGGCTTCGGCCGCCATAAACGTATGCGCAACACCAGTTGGACATGCTGTAATGGCGACAAACCGTGTAACCCCTACATTGGCTGCAATAGTTTCATCTAAAGCCTCTGAATGCTCAAGAACTTGTTGCAAAAGCATGATCGCATCGTGTTGTGCGTTATTCAAACCAATGACTTTCACAACCTTGTCACGCAGTTGATCTGCATCTGCCGACTTCTGTCCAACAAAAACAACCGTATCAATAACATTTGATAAATCGAGATGCTCAACTGATGTCGCCACATGATTGGAAATACCAAGTGCTGTTGCTGCTTTGGAGAGTTTTTTGGCCAAAATCACTGCATTAATCGGCTGCTCGGGGCTATGTGGCACAAATAAAATATGTTTTATCTCTTGCATCGTATTAACTCAATGATTGGACTGAGATTTGCGATTTCAAATCTTCAATAACAGTAAAGTCTGGAAGAGCAAACCCAATTTGGGTCACAGCATTGCTCGCAATTGCGGTTGCTGTTTTCAATGTTTCTTCTGGGGAAGTTGAACTCAACAAGCCGTGAATCATACCTGCCAGCAAGGAATCTCCCGCACCCACCGTACTTTGGACGGTGACCTTCGGTGCAGTAGCATGCAGGGTTTGCGTGCGGTGAAGCCAGTTCACCCCGTTTTCACCCATCGAGACCACAATATGTTCGATCTGACTATTTAAACTGGCAAAAAGATGCTGCTGTTCTGCAAACGTTTCTGCTGGCAAATGGTAGGTTTCTGTCAACTCATCTGTATTAGGCTTAATCAACCAAGGATGGGCAGCAATTGCTGCTTTCAACGCAACACCACTGGTATCTACTGCGACTTTTTTACCCACAGACTGTAACCATAGAATCAGTGTCGAAAGCTCTTCTGCAGAAAACCCTTGTGGCAAACTGCCAGCAATCACAATCACATCAACCTCTAAAATCAGTTGAGATAGGCGTTCACGTAGTTGTTGTTTTGCTGAGGTATCTACAAAAAAGCCCTTGCCATTGATGTCAGTCATCTGACCAGAAGCTTCTGCAACTTTAATGTTTTGTCGTGTTTCACCTGCAACATAAATAAATTGGTTATCAAATTGCTCTTGCTGGATATGATGGTCAAAAATTTGACGGTTTTCTTGCCCCAAAAAGCCACTCACAATCAGTTCATGTCCCAAATCTTTAAGGACCTGTGCCACGTTTAAGCCTTTACCTGCTGCATGGCTTTGGGCCGTTAACTGACGATTGACCTCGCCAACTTTTAGTTGATCCAATTGCACGGTGAGGTCAATTGCAGGATTCAGAGTAATGCTTAATATCTTAGCCATTCGTAATTACTCCACCAATGCACGTACGGCAGACGCACTGTCACAAGTTAAGGCTTGCTGTGCGACCTGTTGGCAATTTATATAGTTCAAACCACGAATTTGCGCCTTCACCAATGGAATACTGGTACTCGACATACTCAACTCATCCACGCCCAAGCCTATCAATACAGGCACAGCTTTTGGATCAGCAGCCAATTCACCACAAATGCCCACCCATTTACCATGCTGATGTGCTGCCCGAACCGTTTGATCAATCAATAGCAAAATACTCGGATGTAAGCCATCAGCTTCAGCAGACAACAGTGGATGACCACGGTCAATCGCCAGAGTATATTGAGTCAAATCGTTGGTTCCAATACTAAAAAAATCAACTTCTTGAGCAAGAATTGGAGCCAACAATGCTGCCGCAGGAACCTCAATCATAATACCGACTTGTAAGTTTTCACATGGATGCTGTATGCGAACCTCATCCAAAATTGCTTTTGCTGCTCGCCATTCTTCAACCCGCCCAATCATGGGAAACATAATTCTTAATGGGCGATTATCTGCTGCTTTAAGTAAAGCAACCAATTGCTGACGTAACAACTCTGGCTTACGTAAAGTCAGACGAATACCACGTAAGCCTAAGAACGGATTTTCTTCCTTTTCAATAGGCAAATATGGCAAAGGTTTGTCCCCGCCCACATCAAGTGTACGTACCACCAATGGACGACCCGCCAAAGCATCTAACACCACCCGATAATCGGCTTCTTGTGTAGCCTCATCAGGCGCACTGCTGTGTGACATAAAGACCAATTCTGTGCGTAGCAAACCAATTGCTTCTGCCCCATCGGCCACAGCCTGTATCGTAGCGTCCACTTTGCCAATATTGGCTGCGATTTCAACTTGATGTTGATCCAGTGTGATGGCAGGTTCAAAACAATGCTGTTCTGCTTGTTCTCGCAACTCGCGCTGGCGTTGGCGCTCTGCAATGGCATGATCAATCTGATTTCGCTCGGGTGAGACCACATACTCACCTGTATCCCCATTAATTAGCACGGTGGCATGGTTCTCAATATTTAAAACAGCTATACCTGCACCTACGACTGCTGGAATAGCCAGAGCACGTGCCACAATGGCACTATGGGCACTCGCTCCACCAACCGCGGTCAAAATACCTGCAACACGATCTTTATTCAGACGCGCTACATCACTCGGACCAACATCATGCATAATTAAGATATAAGGTTGCTCGGGTTCTGTGATATCGGCCACACCACACAAAGCAGCCAAAACACGCTCACCAATATCCCTTAAATCAGCCGCGCGCTCTGCCAGTAAACGATCGCTAAGTGCAGCCTGTGCGGTAGCAGCCACTTCAATATGATCATGCCAAGCTGCAGCAGCAGACAACCCTTGTTTTAAACCGCGTTGTACACTTTGGAGGAGGTCTGGATCATCCAGCATTTCCAAATGTGCCATGAATATCTGCTTAATGGCAGTAGATTCAGTATGTGCAATGAATTGACGTAAGCTATTTTTCACCTGATGAAGCGCAATTTCAAGCTTTTCATTCTCAGCTTTAAAACTCTGTCCGCGACGTTCATAACTAAATTCACGTGGCTTCACCACATGTGCAGGACCAAAAGTAAGGCCAGTTGATGCCGCAATACCGCAGCTACCCGTATCGCCATGTGATTCAAAAGGCATTAATTCCAAAGTATTTACGACTGGGTCACTACTGCTGTGCTGATGAGATACAAGATCAACAGCTTCAACCTCTTCTCCTAAGCCCTGTTGAACTGCATCAATAATCTGTTCTAAGCCTGCTACAGCATCAGTATCAGGTTGTGCAATAAAAGTCAGAGTTTGACCACGACGACATCCCATGGCTAATAATTTGATTAAACTTTTTGCCGAAACGTAAGCCCCCTCATCTACAGCAACGAGAATATCCCCTGCAAATTTCTTGGTCATATTGACCAAGTGTGTCGCGGGACGCGCATGTAGACCATGAGCGTTAGCTAAGACAATACGACGAGATGGCCAATCAGGAATCAGTTCAGCACCAATTAACTGCGCCAACTGGTGACTATCTTGTTCTTGGTTAAGGGTATGAACTTGTTCAGTATCAAACAAAATATCCATTAACCGTTGAAACCGTTGCATATCCAGTTGCTCATTACTGGCAATACACACCAAAGTCTTGAGCATTTCCTGCTGATGGCTTAAAACCTGTTCCGCTTTTACCAAACTTACAGCTGGGCTCAAAACATGCTGGTTAGAAGTGATCGACCACACTCCCTCCCCTAAATGAATCATGCTGTTTAGGTTTAAACCCGACAGAAAACCACACTCCACCATTTTTTGCTGTTTCAGCAACTGTGTTGCCTGCCAAATCAAATCTTCTACATCAAGTGCGGGAACTTGAGTGGCGATTAAATTTTCATGCAATGCCAAAGATGCGGGTTGGGCTTGTAATAATGCAATAATTTGCTCTGCAGATTGAGCCTGTTTCACTTGATCAGCGACATCGTTAATTAAAGCCCGCGTCAAAATTTGTAAGACTTGCAAATGCTCATCTGATTTCGCAGCAATCACTACTGCTAAATAAATTTTATTTTCACCGTCCCAAACAACTCCTTCAGGAAAGTGCGCCAGACGAATCCCAGTTTTTAAAATAGATTGGCGAGACTGAGGCGTCCCATGCGGAATGGCAATTCCTTGTCCTAAATACGTTGCACTTTGTTGTTCGCGCCCGGTCAACCCATGAATATAATCAGGTGTAACCAATTGGTCTTCGACCAAGATATCGACTAGACATTGCAACGCTTGTGCTTTATCAGTGGCGTGTTGTTTCATTCGAATATGTTGTATATCTAGCGCGAGCATAAAGCGTCCTTGCAAAATAGCATAGTGAAAAGCTATGCCTTTTTACTGGAGAAAAAATAAAAGTCGAATTCTACTCAGGATTTACACAAAAATCTGTATATTTTGATTTTATCTTGATAATCATTATTACGACGCAATTAAGAAACGACGAGATTCTCCAAAGCCCAGTGTTGCGATAGTTGGGTTTAGTTCTAATTGAACCGCTCTATCTCTGATTTCAGGGGTATATTTAGGTTTTTCATCGGATCACTACGCTTCGCTACGTCTTGCGAAGCAATGCGTCTCATCTCAGAAAGTTTGGTCTCCGACAAACCCGGTACGGTTCAGTTTAAGTCGTAAAATTGAAGTTAGATGTTTTTGCATAGATCCAAGTGTTAAATCATCATTGCGATTCTTGCGTACCACACCCTAGGCACGTGAAAAAGTAGAAAGCTTATATTTGTACGTGTTACGTCAAAAAGCAAAACAGAAACCGTAGCCCCAGGCAACACCCCTCTCATCATAAAATTATACCAGTCAGTAAAATACCTTTAGATTAAGCATATGTATGTTGGTTATTATTGTTGATTATCACAATAAATTAGTGCCCAAAAATCAAATTACCCCACCCTACATTAAATTACACCACACAAAATAAAAACTCTATATAACTGTTATATATAGAGTTTACTAACATAGCAATTATGTTATTTAGTGTATTTTATGTTGGTGACTCTTACCAAGGTTGGTTTTTTTCAAAAGGAAGCTTTGTTTACCCAAATTATTTAGATAAGAATCTCTTTTTCCAAAGGAAAGTTGGCAAAGCCTTAGTAATGTGAGTAATTAAATCGCTTACTCTTTCTCTAGTTTGACCAGGCAATCCGATGTAATATCTGCAATGGTTCTTGCACCAGTCAATGTCATTGCCACACGCATTTCTTTCTCAATCAAATCTAGTAAATTACTTACCCCAGAACCGCCGGCAGCACCAAGTGCGTATACAAATGCACGACCAAGCATACAAATATCTGCACCCATAGCCAACATACGTACCACATCAAGACCGTTACGAATCCCTGAATCTGCTAAAATTTTGATGTCACCTTTGACCGCACTTGCGATTGAAGGAAGCGCACGAGCAGAAGACAAAACACCATCAAGCTGACGACCACCGTGATTGGAGACCACAATTCCATCTGCTCCGAAACGTACTGCATCCTTGGCATCCTCAGGATCTAAAATCCCCTTAATAACCATGGGACCCTCCCAATAATCACGAATCCACTCAAGATCTTTCCAAGAAATTGAAGGGTCAAAGTTATTTCCCAGCCAACCGATATAATCTTCCAGACCTGTCGGCTTACCTAAATATTTCGAAATGTTACCCAAATCATGCGGACGACCCAATAAACCGACATTCCAAGCCCAGTGTGGGTGCATACACGATTGCATATAACGACGTATTGCAGCATTTTTACCACTCATTCCTGAATGTGCATCACGATAACGCGCACCTGGAACAGGCATATCGACTGTGAATACTAAGGTAGAACAGCCTGCGGCTTTAGCACGTTCCAAGGCATTTTTCATAAAACCACGGTCACGTAGTACATACAGTTGAAACCACATCGGACGTTGAATCGCAGGTGCCACTTCTTCAATTGGACAAACTGAAACTGTTGATAAGGTAAATGGAATGCCCTTTTTATCTGCGGCAACCGCGGCTTGAACTTCGCCACGACGCGCATACATACCCGTTAGACCTACAGGTGACAATGCCACTGGCAACGCCAAATTTTCACCAAACAATTGCGTTTCTAAGCTCAGCTCAGACATGTCATTTAACACACGTTGACGTAAAGCGATTTTTGATAAATCGTCTACATTACGCTTTAAAGTATATTCCGCATAGGCACCACCATCGATGTATTCAAATAAAAATGGCGGTAAACGACGTTTCGCAGCTTCACGATAGTCATTTGCAGAAGAAATAATCATAACTTATGTCCTATTTAATCGACTCGAACGTTGACGACGAGCTTCTTCTTCATCGATCATACGTACGCGTTGAACAACAAATTCAATATGCCCACAAGCTGCCTTACGTGCAGTCTCTGAGTCTTGACGTTCAATTGCATCCATCACTTCAAAGTGCTGGTCATGCAATTGTTCAAAATGTTGTGGTGTAGTGTAGACTTTACGTCGCCCTAACATCACGTTGTCTTGCAATAAATCAAACAAACTACGCATCATTTGGATCAGCACTAGATTGTGGGATGCTTCTGCAATCGCCAGATGAAACTTCGCATCCGCTATTGCTGCGTGTGCATCATCACCTAAGGCCTGAAAATGGCTAATCTGCTCAAAACACTGACGAATATTGATCAAATCACTGGGTGTGGCACGTTGTGCGGCATACCACGCTGTACCACCTTCAAGCACCATACGAGCTTCTTGTACATCAAAACGATATTCAGGATCTTGATCCATCAAACCGGATAATGGCTCAACGATTTGATGCTGTGACCAATGTGCAGGCAACTGCTTTAAATAGTTGCCTGCACCCGCTTTGCTCTGAATAATCCCTGCGGTAATCAGCTGTTGAATCGCCTCACGTAAAGAGCTACGAGACACACCCAATTGTTCACAGAGTTGGCGTTCGGCAGGCAATCGCTCTCCGACTTGCACATTATTTTTTTCAATCAATAGACGTAACCGCTGTACTACTTTGTCGGAGACTTTCATTTTTTTCCTTGACCCGTTTACGGAATCATCCACGGGAAAACATAAGCTTGTAAGGTCACAATAATACCAATCATCACCGTAAAGATAATGCTGTGTTTTACTGTAAATCTAAATAAATCAGATTCTTTACCAACTAAACCCACTGCTGCACAAGCAATCGCGATTGATTGAGGGGAAATCATCTTACCTGTTACTCCACCACTGGTATTGGCAGCAACTAACAAGACTTCAGGCACACCGATTTGCTGTGCTGTAGTTGCTTGTAACGCTGAAAACAATGCGTTAGCTGAAGTATCTGAACCTGTAAGAAACACTCCAACCCAACCCAAGAATGGTGAGAAGAAGGTGAAAGCCTGACCCGTATGTGCCAGTGCTAAAGCAAGCGTTGCTGACAGACCTGAATAGTTTGCAATGAACGCAAAAGCCAGTACCATACCAATCGAATAAATTGGGGTTTTTAGTTCATTCACGGTTTCAAAGAATGTCGAAACTGCCTCTTTAGGTTTCATGTTTAAATAAATAATCGTGATCAATGCCGCCAATATAATCGCCGTACCCGTTGCTGATAACCAATCAAACTTATAAATCGCATCATAATCTTTAATTTCAGGCACGACAGGTGGTAGCTTTTGAATCAATTGATGCAAATACGGCACTTTAATTGAAACTACTAAATCACTTAATGGGCCGTCCTTAACAAATAAATCTTTAAAAGGTTTGATGCTCCAGATCGTCACCATTGCTGTAAGTATCAGAAATGGAGACCAGGCTTTGGCTATCTGTGCCACACTATATTGTTTACGAGCTTGCTTGATAATAGTTTCATCTACCTGTATATTTTTATCCTCAAAAAGAAAAATATGTTTTGGTTTCCAATACTTAAGTAAGATAGTTAAACTGATTAATGATGCAATTGCAGCAGTGATATCGGGTAACTCAGGCCCAACAAAATTTGATGTTAGATATTGCGCTAAAGAAAAAGATAAGCTGGCAACTAAAATAGCAGGCCAAGTTTCTTTAACCCCACGCCAACCATCCATGATTGCCATGATCCAGATCAATACAATTGGCACCATAAAGGGTAACTGACGACCAACCATTTGACTGATTTCCATGGTGTCAACACCTGAAACCTGCCCAGCGACAATGATCGGAATTCCCATTGCACCAAAAGCAACAGGTGCAGTATTAACTATCAGGCATAGCCCAGCCGCATATAAAGGCTTAAAGCCGAGTCCCACCAACAGTGCCGCAGTAATTGCGACGGGCGCACCAAAACCTGCCGCACCTTCTAAAAACGTACCAAAAGCAAACCCAACTAATAGCATTTGCAAACGTTGATCTTCTGTAATTGACAGAATAGACGAACGAATAACATCAAACTGTCCTGTTTTTACTGAAATCTTATATATAAAAACTGCACCGATAATAATCCATGCAATTGGCCACAGGCCGTAGAAGAATCCATAGACCATTGATGCTAATGCCATTCCAATTGGCATTTTGTATAAAAATAATGAGACCAGAAAGGCTAAAAAAACGGTAATTGTAGCGGCTACACTACCCTTCATGCGAAAAATAGCTAACGCTAAAAAAAAGAAAATAATTGGAACTAGCGCAATAGCACTCGAAATCCAGATATTGCCTATAGGATCATAAATTTGTTGCCACTGTTGAAGCATTGTCTACTCCTTGAAATGCTTAACTACTAGATTGAACAGTTTATTGTACTTAAACACTAAATTGGTATGACCAATTTAGTGTTTAAGAGATAAAATGTGCATTTTGTATTGGCGATATTAGTAATATTAGCCCAAAAACACAATATAAAAGATTTAATTTATTTTTTGGTATGACCAATTTTTATAATCTCTTAAAATTTTATATATTAGATTTCTTTCATAATTCACTTTTTACTCAGCTCAAAATTATAGATTCCCACAATTAAATTAAATCTTAATCCTAGTCTTTTGCCAGGGTTGCGATATCGCTCGGCAAGGATTTTGAAGGTTTTCAAAGTTCCAAATACCTGTTCAATCCCAATTCTTCTTTTATTGATTTCTTGGTTATAAAGTTTTAGCTCGAGATCTGGTTTTTAGTGCTTTTTTGCTTTTAATGGCCATAAACTATTTGGATACAATGTATAAATCCCTTGATAGCCTTTATTTGCAAGAGGCTTTGTTGCACAAACCTACTACTGAAAGCTTCTTGGGGAATATAATTTCTAAATGAAGAGGTCTGCACCCAAGATCTATCGTACAACCAGTTGATCTACCTACAATAAAGCCTTGCTCAGTCAAGGAAATATATCAATTTGGTTTGATTCAGCCATCCAATGGTCGCTCGATTGACTCAACAACTGCCGATGCAAAACTTGGATGAAAATGTACTAGCCCAACAACTTCATTCCACCAATCAAGAGCAGTTGATTGCCTATAAAGTGTCTTTATTTGGCTCTGACGTCAGTGTCGTTCAGCATGTGGTAGCAAAAACCCGAGGTGCACCGAAAGATTTAAGCCACCAAGTAGTTGGCTTTAGTACAAAGCAACAAGGTGAGGCTCAGTTATGTGTTACGTCGTGAGGATATTCAAGTGGTGGTAGCAGAGCGGATGTTCCTACGTGGATAATTGCTCAAAAAGATTTTATAATCGGTATTAATACCAATAATTTTGTCTTTATTGCTATGTTATAGACTTAATCGTTTTGATTATTCGTCGAGAGCTTAAAGCCTTAGATGAAGTTTCAACCTTTTAAGTCAGCCAAATTTATCAGTGAATGATGCTACTCACTATTTAAAAACCTTAGATGCCAAAGTAATGCCTTCCAAGGTACAGTCCTTTGCCCAAAACTCTAAGCACTTAATACATAAACTGCATCAAAATCCGGAAAATGAAAAAGTATTTAGTTCATACGCCGCCCATGAATTGCGTAGTCCTTTAACCGCGATCAAAACTCATATTCAGCTTGCACAACTGATGGCAGAACAACAGGCAAGCTCGCCCAAATTGCAACAGAGCTTGCAGCAGGTACACCTTAGTATCCGCCGATGTACCCAGCTACTGGAACAGCTTCTAGCACTTTCCTCTACCGATCAAGTACTGAGTGATATCTAGTACAGTATTGAAATTGCACGGCTCCTGACTCAGGTGATTGCCGATTTACAGTCGCTTTATCCGGAAATTGAACCCAGTTTAACAATTGACTGACCGAGCCTGACCCGAATTGCCCTACCCGATTTTGAACTAGATACCGTCTTTAAAAACCTACTTAACAATGCTCTATTGCATGCACAGGCAAACACCATTTCAATTGCTATGCTGCATGTGTGCTGATCATTCATAATGATAATCAAAGGTTGAAGATATGCATACTTGGAACAGCGTTTCTGACATAAATCTCCCTAGCAAAATGGGCATGGGCTAGACTTATATTTGATGAAAATGGTGTTAAACAAATATGGCTATCAGATTCAATTTACAGTGGCGCAACCTCAATATTTAAGCATTCACATCAGCCTCGCTGCAAGCGGATCACTTACTTATGAGAAGACAGGGCTAAATTTAAAGCTGGAATATCAACCCATGTCGTATCAGCAAAATCACGCTGCAAATACTGTTTTAAATAAGCAATGGTATCTTCAGCGATCAAGGGATCTTTGGAGTTATCTGCATGATTAAAAGCAATGGCATATAATTGAACCCCGCGGAGTTTTAATAACTCAAGACTCAGCAAGGTATGATTAATACTACCCAAACGCCCTGAAGTGACGAGAATCACCGGATAATTATGTGTCTGAATATAATCAATAGTTAGGAACTCTTCGGTTAAGGGCACCATTAGACCACCTGCACCTTCCAGCAAAATACAGTCATAGCCCGCAGCCAGCTGTTCGGTGGCCTGCTGAATCTGTTCAAAATTAATGGCTCGCCCATCTAGACGCGCAGCAAGATGCGGTGAAGCCGGATACGTAAAAATTTCCGGCATGGTCAGTTTTTGCTGGTCTTCCGGTAACAGTCCACAACCCATAATTGCACGATGCTGTTCGATATCTTCTGATATATCGACATTTCCGGTCTGGATCAGCTTTTGGGTTATAGTACGAATACCCTGCTCATTCCAAATTTTGGCCAAGAAACCAGTAGTAAAGGTTTTACCAATTGCGGTATCAATGCCGCTGACAAAATAAATCTGTGCGCTCATGCTGTCTTCCGTGCAATGACATAAATCGGATGATAGGTCAGTACATACTGTTTGCTTTTAGGATCTTGGAATTGTTGATAGCCGGTATAAAAATCCTGTAAGGACGATTTTGTCCACCGAAACCCCTGTGCCGTCGCCTGTACACCAGTGGATTTGATATGCTGTAACACCTGTTTCGGATGCTCAAAATGCAAGGTCATCTGTTCTTCTGTCTGCAGCAGAATGTCAAAGCCTAAGGATTCAAGCAGTTCACAGACCTCCGCTAAAGGCAGATAATCCAAGCCTTGTCCGGTCAGTGCCTTAATTTCCTTTAAATTATTGTCCGTATAACTGGCAAAACACAGATGCCCAGAGGGATTTAAGGCCTGCGCAATGTTGAGCAACAATGCTTTTAAATCCGAGATCCATTGCAATGCAGAACACGACAGCACCATGTCCAGAGACTGCGGCAGTGGCAAGGTTTCAATATTACCAATCCCCCACAAAAGCCGATCAGCTTCCGGGAAATGCTGCTTCACTTCGGCATATAGATCATTTAAAAATAAATGATCAAAGCTGTAATACTGCATAAAAAGCCGGGTAAAAAACCCTGAACCGCAGCCAATTTCCAATACCCTTTGCAAATGTGGTTGTGCTACATGCTGCTGCATGAACTGCATCAACTCTGCCGCTACGGCACTTTGTACAAGCGCATGCTGCTCATAACTGAGATTTGCCTGAGCAAAACGTTGGGCAATTTGTTTGCTGTTCATCGCGGCAAATTCCTCAGCACCTGCAGACATGCATCCAGCTCATCCGCAGAAATGTTCTGATTCAGGCAGATTCTGAGTCTGGAGGTATTGGCAGGAACCGTTGGCGGACGTACTGGTAGCACATAAAATCCCTGCTGTTGCATAATTTCAGCCGCCTGAATGGTGCGTTTTGCCTCACCAATCAGTACCGGCACAATTTGCGAAGTTGACGGACAGTGATATCCCAAGTCTTGAATGCCCTGCTGACAGCGTACAGCCAATGCTGCCAAATGTACTCGTCCCGCCTGAAGCTGCTCTACCTTCTGAAAAATAAATCTAGTCCAGGCCATACATAGTGGCGGCTGGGCGGTACTAAAAATTAAAGGTCGCATGCTATTAATCAGATAGTCACGAATCACTGGCGCACAGACCAGATAACCCCCAACTGAAGCCAAAGCCTTGCCAAAGGTACCGACCAGGAAATCAATCTGATCCAATACTTGATACTGTTCTGCGCAGCCCAATCCACGTTCACCGCGCACACCAATTGCATGTGCCTCATCGACATAGAGCATGACTTTTGCAAACTGCTGTTTTAATGCCACCAAAGCAGCTAAATCTGTTTCATCCCCATCCATACTGAAAATTGATTCAGTTACCACAATGATGCGCTGGATAGATTCATCTGACTGATATTTTTCTAAAAACTGAGTCAAATGCTGCAGGTCATTATGGCGGTAACGCACATAGCCAGCTTTGGATAAACGAATCCCGTCGATAATACTGGCATGTACCAGTTTGTCAGCAATGATCATGGTTTTAGCATTACTGAGCGCAGGAAGAATCCCGATATTCATGTGATAACCACTATTAAACAGCAGTACTGAACGTCCAAAAGCCTGTGACATCTGTGCTTCAAGTTGTTCAAAATTGGGAAAGTTTCCCGTCAGTAAACGTGAAGAGCTTGAACTCATATATCGCTCAGACATCGGCGTGAGGTCAAAAAATTCTTCACGTAGCATTAAGTTGGATGCCAGACCTAAATAGTCGTTGGATGCCAAATTCAGCATCTCTTGGCCATTGAGTTGCAATCGTGGCTGGCTAGAAATATTGGACTTAAACTGTCGATATTGCCCTTGCTGTTTCAAGTCATCTAGCTGCTGCTGGAAATGCTCAAGATGGTTCATGCTACTGCCTCTATCTGCTGAATCATCTCCCGCATATGCTTTAATAAAGTTTCAAGTTGCTGTGTTGAAATTACATATGGCGGCATGACATAGACCAGACGGCCAAAAGGACGAATCCAGACGCCACGGCATACACATTCAGCCTGAAAACGCGCCAAATCAACAGTTTGATGTAGCTCAACCACGCCAATTGCGCCGAGGACACGCACATCTTTGACTTGTGCCAAGGATTTTAAATCCAGTAAATATTGTTCTAGTGTACTTTCAATCTGTTGAATACGCGTCTGCCAGTCTTGAGCCAGTAACAGCTGGGTACTTTTCAATGCGACCGCACAGGCCAACGGATTAGCCATAAAAGTTGGGCCATGCATGAACACACCCGCTTCACCACTTGAAATCGTCTCTGCTACATGGCGAGTGGTTAAGGTCGCTGACAGGGTCATATAACCACCAGTCAATGCCTTACCGATACACATAATGTCTGGTGTGACCTGAGCGTGTTCATAAGCAAATAGTTTTCCAGTGCGGCCAAAACCGGTGGCAATTTCATCTAAAATCAGCAGTACATCGTACTTTTCACACAACAACTTAGCTTGCTTTAAATATTCTGGATGATAGAAACGCATCCCGCCTGCACCTTGCACAATCGGCTCAATGATCATGGCAGCAATCTGTTGATGCTGCTGTACCAGCAGGCGCTCAAGTGGATGTATATCTTCGGGTTGCCATGCCCCATCAAAACGGCTTTGAGGTGCCGGAACAAATAAACGGTTCGGCAAACTCGAACCAAAAATTTGATGCATACCAGTTACAGGATCACAAACCGACATGGCATTCCATGTGTCGCCATGATAGCCAGAGCGTGTGGTAACAAAGTTAGTTTTTTGTGGTTGCTGACGTGCATTCCAATATTGCACAGCCATTTTCAACGCCACCTCAACCGCGACCGAGCCGGAATCGGCAAAGAAAATTTTATCCAGTTCAGGCGCCGTGATCTCGAGTAGCAGTTTAGACACATCAATCGCAGGCTGATGAGTCAAACCACCAAACATGATATGTGACATCGACTCTAATTGTTTTGTTACGGCCTGATTGAGTTCAGAATGATTATAACCGTGAATTGTGCACCACCAGGACGACATGCCATCAATCAGCTCGGTACCATCTTCAAGTTCAATGACTGCACCATTTGCAGCTTTAACTTTGTAACATGGCAAGGGTTGTGTCATGGAGGTATAAGGATGCCAAATATGCTGTTGATCAAAAGCGTCCTGCACAGAATTTACCCCAATTATTAAAACTAAAACTGATCTTAGCGCGTTAAATCTGAAAATGAAACGTCAAGAGCTACCAATCTCTTTTTGCTTAAGCCAGATCGGCTAAAAATTTTAAAATTGGCTCAACGAGTAACTTGGTATCAAAAAGGATGGCATCGTGCGTGCCCTGTATTTTTACCAAATTCAGATTTTGGGTTGTTAAAAACACGGATTCTTGACTAACTTTGTAAGGAACCAACATATCATTCTCGGAAAATATAAATAGCATCTTGACTGAATGATTTTTTAAGATATCCACTAGATTTAATTGCTGCAATAGATAAAGATGCTTAACCTGATAGTTTAAATCAATACTATTTAACTGTTGGTGCAATAATTTTGCACGTTCACGCGCTGCTGCGCCAGCTAAAGTGACCAAGGTACAGAAGCGCTGCATCCCGCGTTTTGGATCAGCCAGTATGGAAGATTTAAATTGTGTATATTGTTCAACTGGCATCGCCTGTGGCCATGCTTCATTGGCCACGAAACAGGGATTTGACATACAGCAAATCACTGGCTTGGCAATTTTCAGTTGTTGCTGGATTTCATTAGCCAGCAAAAGTGCCAACTGTCCACCCAAAGACCACCCCATCAAGACATCAAACGAACTCGCCTGCCTGACTTTTTCGGCCAAAAGACTTTCTACGTTAGGATCGAAAATATCCCATACTTTAACTTGATGCTGCTGCCGCAACTGTTCTACAAACGGGGTTAAGACCGCTGTTCCTAGCCCCCAACCCGTAATCATCAGTATCTTCATTTTGTCTGTTCCAATAAAAAAGGGACCAATTCAAGTTGAAATGATCCCTGTTTGTTACACGATTAATTAAGCAGGTTGCATCGCATCTATAGCCAATTCTTTAGCTGTTTTCTTGGCAGCTTCAGCTTTTAAGCCTAATTTAGCAAACAAGGCTTTGTCTTTACCTTCACCACTGTTCGGGGCAGTAAGCAATTTATCACCTGAAAATAATGAGTTAGCTCCAGCCATAAATGCCAGTGCCTGATCAGAGTCAGAGATAGATTCACGACCTGCCGACAAGCGGATATAACTCTTCGGCATAATAATCCGTGCTACCGCAATAGTACGAATCCAGTCAATCACATCCAGTTTTTCAACATCGGCCAGTGGTGTGCCTTCAATAGGAACCAGCATATTTATGGGCACCGAACCCGGGTGAATCGGCATAGTCGCTAGTTCAAATAACAAACCGACTCGGTCTTGTACGCCTTCGCCCAAGCCGACAATACCGCCACTACAGACATTAATTCCGGCATTACGCACATGATCAAGCGTATTTAAGCGGTCATCAAAGCTACGTGTACTGATGACATTGGCATAATATTCACGTGAGGTATCAAGGTTGTGGTTATAATAATCTAGCCCTGCATCTTTCAGACGTTCCGCTTGTGAGGCATTCAGCATTCCTAGAGTCATACAGGTTTCCATGCCCAGTTTCTTGACTTCCTGCACCAGTTCCAGCACATACGGCATATCGCGTTCATGCGGATTACGCCATGCTGCGCCCATGCAGAAACGGGTCGAACCGGAAGCTTTGGCCTGTTTGGCTTCAGCAATCGCCTTTTGTACTTCTACGCGTTTTTCAATTTCCAGATCAGTATCGTAATGTGCAGATTGCGAACAGTATTTACAATCTTCCGGACAACGGCCCGTTTTAATTGAAAGCAGAGTACTGACCTGAACAGTATTCGGTTCAAAGTTTTGGCGATGAATTTGCTGTGCCTGTAACAGTAAATCCATTAAAGGCAAGTCATAAATTTCTTGTATTTCGGCACGTGACCAATCATTACGGATCATCTTGTCTGCATCATCTAAAATTCCATTGAGTAAATCATACGCTGTTTTTTTTATTTTTCTTTAGCGTTTTCTTTCATATTCATTGCCTGCTTAAAATAGCTTTAGTGTGTCAAGCTATTTTTGAAAGCTTATTTAACCCGAATCCTGCTTAAGCCGATGAGTCCTTAATTTGAATTGTTGGCTTATTTCGATGGGTTAATTGATATCCACATAGTGAGGCGTAAATTCCACGCAGAAATCCATGAAGACTACGTGCTTTACTCGTCACTAAATTGTATTGCCCCTTCAATAAGCCGAATAATATTTCTATTTTATTGCGTTGTCTTAAGTGATATTTATCTGATGCACAGAGTTGAATAGCCTGCATATTCTTCCGATGATAAGTAATTAAATCAATACCTTGATCTTTCAATCTAATTTTTAATTCTTGGCTGATGTAACCTCGATCCCCGTAAAGTTTTGCTTCTATACCAGCAACCAATTGCTCAACCATTTTTATATTAGCAACATGTCCATTCGATAAAGCAGAACAGGCAATTTCACCAAATTGATTCATCGCAATACGTAATTTACAGCCATAAAACCAGCCCAGTGAGCTTCTACCATGTGATGCAATTTGGATTAATGATTTATGACGCTAAATACGTTGATTTTTACAAATTGGCAGAGTTGTTGAATCAATCCATAAATATTGTGTACCTTGGCCTTTCATCAGTGCCACATGTAAAGCATGTAGAGCTAATTCATGCATACCCAATTGGCTCAAGCCAATGTGAAAGCCCAGCAAGCGGCAAAAAAACCGAATGTTTTTGCTTTTGGCGAATATAGTCTGGATCAAAATGAAAACTGGATTGTCGGAGTTGCCGCACGCTATAACCTGTTTTCCGGGATCGATAAAAACAAGAATATTCAGGCTGCCGAACTCAAACGCTCTGCTACAGAATTACTCACTGCACGCACCCAGCAAGAAATTGAAAATCTGATTTATAAATCTTATAGCGAAGCACTCAGTGCACAGCAAAGTGATGCACTTCTGGCACAAAACTTGAAAGCCGCACAGGAAAATTTACGCATCCAAGAATTGTCTTTTAAAGAAGATATGGGCACCGCCACACAGGTCATCGATGCACAAAATATGCTGAGCGGACTACGAGCTGAAACTGCCTTGAATGCCTACAAATATGTGATGTCACTGGCCACCCTATTACAAAGCCATGGCTCGATTACAGAATTTCCGAACTACATTCAACATACCAATACCCACTATAGATGCTAAAACTCTTCAAATACGAGCAGTTCAGCTCACAACGAATAATGTGAGTGATTCACGAATCCTTGGGGAGTTACTTGATCAAATTCCGTTGGATGAACAGATTGATTCAGTTTATACAGACGAGGCTTATAACACCAAGCAATGCCGTCAAGTCATTGCAGACCGGTAAGCATATGCGGTAGTTCCCTCCAGAAAAAATGCAAAGCCTTAGAAAACTACAAAAGTTCATTCGCAAGAGCGAAATGAATTACTTCGAACCGTTAAATGTTTAGGCAGGACACTATGGAAGAAATGGTCAGGCTATCATCGGCGAAGTTTGGTCAAAACCAAAATGTATTGCATTAAATTATTAGGCGATAAATTAACGGAATTAGGTCGACCTCATACCCAAGTTGTCACTTGAATTCGAGTAACTTAGAAAAGATCTATCTCTGAAGCCTTTATGCAACAAAGTCACTCCAGATTGAGGATTTGAAAATTTATAGTGCAGTATATAAACAAATTGGTTCAGGAGCACAAAAGTAAGGTAATAACATCTTTTTTTAACAGTGATATTTTATTGTTCCCTACTCCTTACATTAAACTTTTATTTGTAGATTTACCTATCATTAACTCATTTTTCATTTGGATTTCCTATTATATTGAGATTGCTTTAAGAGATATTAAACAATAATATTACTGATAATTGTTATCATTTACATTAACTAAAATGTTTTATACCGTTCCTCCATCATTTAAGCTTTCTCTTCTTAGTCTTGCAATTTTAGTGTCCCAGCAAAGTTTTGCCGATGATACTCAGCAATTACCGACGATTACAGTTACAGCGGAATCAGAACAGAGTGAGCTCAGCTCCGAACAGAGTAAGGCTTATATCATCCAAAATTCGTCAACCGCCTCAAAACTGAATATTCCACTCAAGGAAACGCCGCAAACAGTCAATGTCATCACTCGCCAGCAACTGGATGACTTTGCCTTAGATAATACCCGGGAAGTACTGCGTAATGCCCCTGGCATTATTGTCAACAATCAGGAAACGGAACGGAGCTCCTACCTTGCCCGAGGTTTCGAGATTTCGAATGTTTTAGTGGATGGCGTTGGTATTCCACTCGAAGGCTATAATTATAATAATGATAATCCGGACAGTTTTTTGTTTGACCGTATCGAAGTGGTGAAAGGCGCAAATGCCTTAAATAATGGAATTGGCGATCCTGGTGCAACCATTAACATGATTCGCAAACGCCCTACTCAGGAACTTCAGGCAGCCTTGAATGCCAGTTACGGTTCATGGAATACGCAGCGCTATGAAGCAGATATATCCTCTCCTCTCACCCAGGATGGAAAAATCAGAGGCCGTGTATTTGGCTATCAACAGAATGGTGACAGTTATCTGGATCGTTATGAACTGAAAAAGAACGGCATAGGTGCTGTTGTGGAGGCAGATGTAACTGACACAACCCTATTGACCGCAGGCTATACTGAAAGCAATCATAAGCCGAATGGTGTGAATTGGGGTTCTAATCCACTGATCAATACCGAAGGTGAGCAGCTCAGTTACTCACGGAATTATAATTACAGCCCAAGCTGGACCTATTGGGATAGCAATATTAAAAGTTACTTTGCCGAGCTTGAACGAAAACTGGCAGGCGACTGGACAGCCAAACTGACTTATGATGAAAAACGCACACAACGTGATTCAAAACTCTTGTTTCTGTCTGGAAAACCTGGCGCAAATGGCACTTCAGGTATCTTCCTCTACCCAGGCATGTATATTGATGACAATACAGAACAACAAGCCAGCCTGAGTTTTAGCGGCACCTATCCGCTTTGGGGACAACGCCATGAAGCCTCATTGGGCTATGTCTGGGCCAAGAATAGTCTGGATGAATTGGGTTATGCTGGCAGCTTTGTCAATCCGCTGACCACAGATTTAGCCAGCTTTACACCAGAAGAACCAAGCTGGGATCTATCGAAAACCAGTGGGGAAATGCATATCCGGCAGAAGAACCAGAGCCTTTATGCTGCGACCCGACTGCATCTGAATGATGATCTGAAACTGCTTTTAGGTGCGAACTATGTTCAGGCTGAAAGCAGTGGTAGCAGTTATGGGACCGACACCATTTATGATGAAGATAAAGTTTTACCCTATGCCGGTTTGACCTATAACTTTAGCCCTGAATATACAGGTTACCTGAGTTATACCTCGATTTTCCGTCCGCAAACCACCAAAGCAGATGATGGCAGCATTAACAAGCCGATCGAAGGTGAAAGCTATGAAGTCGGAGTAAAAGGTTCTTGGCTAGATGACAAGCTTACCGCCACCATGGCCGTGTTTAGAACGGAGCAAAGTAATTATCCGCTTCGTGATTCTGATGGTATTCCGACTTTACGCAAGACTCAGGTTAGTGACTTGCGTTCCCAAGGCTACGAGTTCGGCTTGGCGGGACAACTGAGCGACCATTTAAACTTAAGCTTTGGTTATACCCAGTTTAGCCTGAAAGATCTGATCAATGGCGGTGATGCGCGTACCTTCAATCCAACCCAGTCTTTTAATCTTTTAACTACCTATCAGGTGCCGCAACTTCCAAAACTGAAACTGGGCCTTGGTGTGCAGTGGCAAGATCAGACCTATCTAGATGTGCCTGAAGCAACCGCCAATGGAGTGATTACCCAGAAAGCTGGAATCATTGAGCAGGATGCTTATGCGCTCGTGAACTTAATGGCCAGCTATGAGCTGAATGAGCATATGACCTTGCAAGCCAATGGTAATAACCTGACCAATGAAAAATATCTGTTCAATTTCCCGAATCAGCAAGGTTTTTATGGTGCACCAGCAAATTACAGCGTTGCTGTGAAATTTAAATACTGATTTTCAAACTTAGCCTTGACGACATGTTCAGGGCTAAATCATCACTACATACACAAAAACAGGTAAAACAAATGAAAAAAATGATCGCTCTGACCCTCGGACTGTCTATGACACTTTCAGCTCAGGCGCATATGCTTTGGCTGGAACGTGATACAGATAAGCAGACTCATGCGTTCTTTGGTGAATATAGTGAACAGCTTAAAGAAACGCAGCAAGGTGCCTTGAAGTCTTTTAATCAAGCAAAGGCCATTCAGGCCAAAAAAACATTTAGTCCTCAAATGCAACAGGATCATTTGGTCTATGCGACCCAAGGCCAGACCGATGTCCAACTTAGTCATGAACTGATCTATGGCGAATCATTGCTGAGCTATCATGCCAAAGCAGGTAGACAGAACCTGCAAGCTGAGTCCGAACTGGATATTGTCCCGACCCAAATCAACAGCCATACATTCACGGTGCTGTATCAGGGTAAACCTGCTGTGGATACTGAAGTCACAGTCTTCTCCCCGCAATTCTGGCTAAAAAAATACACCACCAACAGCCAAGGCCAGATTACCATTGCCACGCCATGGAAAGGTCAATATGTCATTGAAGTTGGCAAAGAAGCAGACAAGGCAGGAAAATTGAATCAGCAGGCCTATAAAAAACAGTATCTGGTAACGACTTTAAGTTTTGTTTATTAAGTTTTTAGATTTTCATCAGTATAGATTTATTCAAGGCCAAATATGATGTCTGTTGTAGTGCAGCCACTTGCCATTCTCTATCGCTTAGGCATGACCTTTGGCATTGGCTACTTGTGCAGTTATTTAATCGCACTCGATCTGGCTTACTTTTTACAAGCTTATTTGCCCAAAGCAGAATCCGTCTATTTGGCCGCCGTTATTGCCCTGATTTTTTATGTCTGTTTTGTGATTGGCATCTTCTGTATCCAGAGTTTAAAAAAGCTTTCGGTCTATAGCCTGCTTCCTTTCCTTAGCTTATTTGCCATCTCCCGCTTCATAGGTTAAACCATGCATAAATCTGTCCGTCAATCCATGGCATGGCTACATTCATGGTTAGGTTTAAGTTTTGGCTGGCTGCTCTTCGCGATCTTTTTAACAGGCGCGGTCACCTATTACCGGCATGAAATCAGTATATGGATGCAGCCTGAATTTGCCTCAATACAAGTCAATCAGGAAACTGCCTTAAAATCTGCTTACAGCTATTTACAGCAGCATGCACCGGACGCCCAAAACTGGTATATCGGAGTCGCCAATCAAGATTCACCTGTGAATAAAGTCTACTGGCAAAAAGCGGATGGTGGCTATGAAGTCAAAACCCTGGATGCTTCGACGGGAAAAGAATTAAACCTCTCGGCCACCCAAGGGGGAGATTTTTTCTATAATTTTCATTTTCAGCTCTATGGTATGCCCTACACCATTGGTCGGCTGATTGTGACGATTGCTGCCTTTATCATGTTATTGACTCTGATTTCAGGAATCATTACCCATAAAAAAATCCTGACAGACTTTTTTACCTTAAGAGCATTTAAGGGGCAGCGCTCCTATCTGGATTTTCATAATGTTAGTTCAGTGATTGCCCTGCCGTTCTTTTTGACCATGACATTTACCGGGCTGGCGATTTTCTTTTATATCGTACTGCCTTCCGGCATGAAAAAACTCTATCCAGACAATCCCTTTCAGTATTTTGAAGAAATTCGCACAGTCAATGTATTGGCCAACTCTGTGGTTCCGGTGAAAACCGAGATGCTGCCAATTCAACATTTTATTAGCACGGCGCAGCAACACTGGGGACATGCGGAATTTGACAATATCACGGTCAAGCAGCCCAATACCCAGCTGGCACACATAACCTTAACACAGCTCAAAGATCATTCCATTACCAGAAATCAGGCACAGCTCATTTTAAATGCTGCTACCGGAAAATTGCTTGAAAATACACGCAATGAAAGTGCAATTGCCACACTCAATGCCGGCATGTATGGTTTGCATATGGCACGTTTTGCTGAACCTGCTTTACGTTTAGGATTGTTTTTCTCTGGCATATTGGGCTGCGCCATGATTGCCTCCGGTCTGCTGCTGTGGAGTCTGAAACGCCAGATTCAGAAAAAATCAGCGCGGTTTCATCTCGGACATTATTTGGTGAACCGCTTGAATATCACCATGATACTTGGCTTGCCGATTGCCATGCTGGCTTATCTCTATGCGAATCGTTTTATCAGCATCCCTGTAGGTGCACCAAATTATGAGATTTATAGTTTTTTCAGTATTTGGCTCGGCAGTTTCATTCTGGCATGTTTAACACCGCAGCAATATTTATGGAAAATTCAGCTTAAAATCCTGATTGGTACTGCTTTTATGCTGCCGCTGATCAATATTTATTATCTCATTTTCCATGATTATATTGATTCTTTTACAACTTACTGGCCATTTCTGCGAATCGATCTGATGCTGTGGAACTTGGCACTTCTCGCCCTATTGTTACACCAGAAAATTACCCCTATTCAGCAAAAGGCGGTCAATAAAATTCACGCCAAACTAAAAGTTACGCAACAGGAATCATCAACATGATATGGATTGCAGTGATCGGTCTGCTTTGGCTGAGCTGTTTTGGTTTTTATGCGGTAAGTGCAAAGCAGATCCTAAAAACCCGAAAATCTCGTTACGCTTTTTTAGCTAATTTTCCTACGCACACTAAATTCACTGCGGGTATTTTCTTATTCGTCGCGATGTTTTTATTACGTACCCAGTTTAGCTCCAGTATTAGCTTTGTGGCTTTATGGGTATTTCTAAGCCCTGTACTGTTTATCTTTATCTTAAAAATGAATAAAGCATTTTAGTATTTATTTAAAATCAGAAAGTAGTAAACAGCCTAGTGCGCTACTTACATGCCCTCTATTGAACCAATCTACTCAGTATCTGCTAAACCTTGCCAACCTACTTTTAAATATTTCAGATTTATTATTTTGGCTAGAATCAGAAATTTAAATTGGTAGGTATTTGGTAGGTAGGATTCTTTTTCACTTCATCCAATACTTATATTACGGTGAGGGTCACCGATAAAATAATCAATTAATGGTAGAAGGAATCACGCCATGGCTTTTAAAAAAATTTCAGATCAAACTAACGGTTTTTATATTCCCTGTGTTTCACTTTTTGGTCCGGGCTGTGCTAAAGAAATCGGGATAAAAGCACAAAATTTAGGTGCCAAGAAAGCGCTGATTGTAACTGATGCGGGGCTGTTTAAATTTGGTGTTGCAGATGATATTGCAAATTATTTGAAAGAGGCGGGTGTTGACAGTTATATTTTCCCAGGCGCGGAACCCAATCCAACTGATATTAACGTGCATCATGGAGTTACAGCTTATAATGAAAATGCCTGTGATTTTATTGTATCGTTAGGTGGGGGTTCCTCACATGACTGTGCCAAAGGCATTGGTCTAGTCACTGCAGGTGGCGGACATATCCGTGATTATGAAGGGATTGATAAAAGTACCGTCCCGATGACACCACTGATTGCAATCAATACTACGGCAGGGACAGCTTCGGAGATGACACGTTTCTGTATCATTACCAATACCGATACCCATGTGAAAATGGCGATTGTAGATTGGCGTTGTACACCACTCATTGCGATTGATGACCCTAAACTTATGTTGGCCAAACCTGCAGGGCTGACTGCGGCAACAGGTATGGATGCCTTGACGCATGCAGTAGAAGCTTATGTGTCTACGGCAGCAAATCCAATCACTGATGCCTGTGCAGAAAAGGCGATTACCATGATCAGCGAATGGCTTAGCCTGGCAGTGGCGAATGGGGATAATCTGGAAGCACGGGATGCCATGAGCTATGCCCAATATCTTGCCGGAATGGCCTTTAACAACGCCTCTTTAGGATATGTGCATGCGATGGCACATCAGCTCGGAGGCTTCTACAACTTGCCGCATGGTGTTTGTAATGCAATTCTGCTCCCCCATGTTTGTGAATTTAACCTGATTGCTTGTCCTGAACGTTATGCCAAAATTGCCCAATTGATGGGGGTGAATACAGAAGGCTTAACCGTAACTGAAGCAGCTTATGAAGCGATTGGCGCCATTCGTCAGCTTTCGGCTTCAATTGGTATTCCATCTGGGCTGACGGAATTGAATGTAAAAGAAGCTGACTTGGCCATCATGGCGGAAAATGCACAAAAAGATGCCTGCATGCTGACCAATCCACGTAAAGCCAGCCATGCCCAAGTGGTAGATATTTTTAAAGCGGCGATGTAGTGCCTCAATGTAAGTCTTCTCTCCAAGCATCTGACTTACATTTTTAACAGCCCCTGTTTCATTTCCTGAGGAAGTGTGCCAAGAGCAGACATGCATTTTCCTGTTCCTGGCTGATCCTTTTGCCTTCATAAGAGGATAAAAGCGGGGGGTGTTTCTTTTTTATGAAGTCCCCTTCATTATGAATATCGACATTAATCCCATGGTAGAAAAATGCCACGATTTTTTTAGCCCGTCCCAGCCAGAAAAAATTTCCCGTCGTATGATCTTAATATCATATTTAATCTCTGAGGAATAAACTGCGCGTCCTTCAAATGACATGAAGGTGAGCGTAGCTGATTTTGATGAAGAGCATCCCATCAAGCGGCTGGTCAAACTGGGTAGCCACTGATAAAAATTTTAGGATCAGGTTCAGTCTAAATTAATAAGCAAACCCACAGTAAGCAAGGATAATACTTAATATTCCAGAATATTCCTATTTTAACTGTTTAGCTTTGTACCGACAGTTACATCAGCTTTAAAGATTTTTATATTTTAACAGAGTCTGATGAACGGGATGGTTTTTGGGCATCAGTTCAATCAGGCGTTCTACAGCATCAATCGCTTCAGGAAAATGTGCCACATGTTTCAGCAAGACATCGGTTTCATTAGCCTTGAAAATGGCATCGCTCAGGCGTGATTCCAGACAATCTCTCCAAGCGCATAGAAATGGACTTTCTGTTTTGGCCAGAAATACGCCGGTACATAATTTCAAGGCTGAATCGATATACCCAGCATCTAAAGATTGCTCTGTCATTAAAAAATCAGCCTCTACATGCGCCAATAAACGATAGGGTCTGGAACCCAGCATACCACCTAATAAATCGCGTAATTGTGACATTTCTGCTTTTAAAGTACCCATACTGACCTTGCGCTCGCCATATAAGGCTTGATGCAATGTATCTAGACTCAGACCCTGCGGACATAAGGCTAGAATGGTCAGAATTTCAATCTGTCGAGGAGTCAGAACCAACATCTTGCCATTAAACAGCACTTGAGGTACTGAAAAAGCTCGAATAAACAGGCGCTGCTTCTGGCATTCTAGTAGAGCCGACTGGATGATCGTAGCACAGCGCTCCGCAGCTAGTAGTGCTAAACTGTTATGCTTTGGCCAGGTAGTCGACAGATCAATGACACCTAAGACCTGTTTTGAATAGGGATCAATAATCGGGGCAGCGTAACAAACCCAATCATGAATGGAGGACATGTAATGTTCACTGGAAAAGACACAGCTGGATTGTTGAGTTTTTAAGGATAATGCCAATGCATTGGTTCCGACTAGCTCTTCGCGCCATTGCCCACCTTCAATAAAATGTACACTTTCTGCGGCACTTTGCATTTGTGGGCTAGAAGCTGCCCAAATGATGGTGCTGCCGATATCTCCGACCGCCAGCACCATAGAAGATTGCTCGGCAATATGTTTTAAATCCTGAGCACAATGTTGCAGGGCTTGGGCTAAAGTTGAGGAAGAAGTGGTCTTTTTTAAATCCGTCAGCGGTGCTGCTAAACGATTCTTCGGGATTTCAGCCGAGGATGAACGTTGCCAGGAGCTGGCAATACTCTGTCCCAGCTGTTCTGCATGTAAGGGAGACAAACTGCTGTTTTGCCGAAGCTGATCAGTATTGTGCCTTTTTTCCATCAAATCTTGTTTTGTCATCATTCCTTATTCTCACAACAATTCATGATTTACATCCGCTGTAATCGTTATTTTTTTAAAATGGATGAAAATATCGTGAACATGCTAGCCCCAACCTTTTTCCAACCTTATACCAGTTATATTAATCAAATAAGGTGCAGAAGTACCTTATACCAAAGCTGTAGAAGCGGTTTTGCCATACGAAAATAAGCAAAGGAAATAAATATGCGTTACGTCGATCCTAATCAACCTGATTCAAAAGTTCATTTTAAAGCACAATACGAGAATTTTATTGGCGGCGAATGGGTCGCTCCGGTCAAAGGTGAATACTTTGACAACATCTCTCCGGTAGATGGCAAAGTCTTTACCAAGGTTCCGCGTT
>NZ_JAMXXO010000024.1:0-36877 GCF_024129115.1 Acinetobacter lwoffii | reverse complement strand
CGGAAGCGGTGAGATTCGAACTCACGGAGGACTCACACCCTCGTCGGTTTTCAAGACCGGTGCATTAAACCGCTCTGCCACGCTTCCATGGCCGACATGATATAAACAAAAATCACGCTTGGCAAATATTTTTATACTTTCACTGCATCAACTGCACAAAATAAAATCAATTCCATTAATCTGCTGAATTTTCTGACTTTTCATAACGAATTGAATTGATGAACCAGAGTTTCTTGCCGGAGGGGGTCAATACCTCGGCCTCATCATCGACCTGCTTGCCCAATAACGCGCGTGCCATCGGTGAACTGATCGATATATGCTGCGGATGATGATCATAAATTTCATCTACACCGACAATACGTAAAGTTTTTTGTTCGCCTTCTTCATTTTCAATTTCTACCCAGGCACCAAAATAAACTTTCCCTTCCTGCTCCGGGGAAAAATCGATGATTTTTAGTTCTTCGAGGCGCTTGCCGAGATACCTGACCCGTCGATCAATTTTACGTAAAATTTGCTTGTTATATTGGTAGTCTGCGTTTTCAGAACGGTCGCCAAGACTGGCGGCCCAGTTCACTTTTTTGGTAATTTCAGGGCGCTCTTCATGCCAGAGATTCTTAAGTTCTGCCACCAATTTATCGTGTCCAGCACGGGTGATTAAGTTGGATTTCATACGTCTTGCTGATCATATTTTCTGTGTTTTAACTTACAAACAGATTATTTTATTTACCATTTTAACACAATGGTAAAATTCTAAAAAAATTAACTTTATATTTCAATATCTTAAAATTATTTTTAAAAATAATTTGTGTACAAAATTTGACAATCGTTTTTCAGATCATTAATATGCCAGCAACTTCCGGAAATGCTTACTTTTTAATCTATGTAGTTTTTCTACATAATTATCTTTAAATCTCTTGTCATTTTGAATGACGTCATGACTGCCCAACCCTTATTGAATTTATCAAACTGTTAAAATTTCTGGCTTTGTTGGCTGTGATTTTTAGGGCATAAATTACTTGTAGCGGAGACAACATGCACAGTAGTTCATCCACTGGGTCGAGGCTTTGCCTAAGATCTGTAATTTCTTCTCTCCCTTTGAAAGCACTTGTACTGAGCACTGCATTTATTCCCCTACACAGTATCAATGCAAGTAAGACCACACTTCAGTTTGATCATGTGGTCAATAGCAATAAGTTGACCGTGGTTGCGGTTGAAAATCCGACTACCGTATTTCAGGATGGACAACATCTACATGGCTTCGGTTATGATCTGGTTCGTAACTATGCCAACAATCTGAATGTAAAGCTCGATTTTAAAATCGTTCCTGATAATAATACGGCACTACAATGGGTTGCTCAGGGTAAAGCCAATCTGGCTATGACAACTACCGATATACGCACCATTGAAAACAAGCGTTTGACGTCATTCTCAGCCACTTGTGGCGATGAATCGATTCTGTCGAGTAATGGCTTGAATACCAATTTAAACCTGGTGTTTAAATCTGCTACAGATCCTTTGAGCCAGACGGCCAGTGCTTTTGTCTGCAAAGGCAAACAAAGTGGTGCCATCAAGCAGCTTGCTTCATTTTATAATCAGAATGTGGTGAAAGAGGAATCCTGGACCACCATTCAACGTGATTTGAACAATCGCCTGCCGATCTATGAAGCGAGTTTTAAACAGACAGCTCAGCAATATGATCTGGATTGGCATTTACTGGCGGCCATTGGTTATCAGGAATCTTATCTGAAACCGAATTCGGTTTCTCCGACGGGTGTGCGTGGCTTGATGATGCTAACCAACAGTACAGCCAAAGCAATGGGCGTGAGTAACCGTACTGATCCGGCTCAAAGCATTCAGGGTGGCGCCAAGTATTATGATCAAATGCTTAGTCGCTATGATCATATTCCTTTTCCAGATCGAAACTGGTTTGCACTAGTGGCTTATAATATGGGCCCAGGTGCAGTGAATCAGTTGCAAAAGCGTATTCAGTCGCAAGGCAAGAACCCGAATAACTGGGTGAACTTATATGCCTATCTGGATCAGAATAAAGCCAATAATGGTCGTTACCGTCAAGCGGTGCAATATGTGACCCGTATTCGTGCTTATCTGGAGCATATCAAGACCACACCGCAATTGGTGAATATCTAAGCTGAAACCTTAGCGTTAATCAAAATGCCATAAAAAAAGCTTACCTCAGGGTAAGCTTTTTTGGTCTTCATTCAGGCTAATGTCTTAGCAGAATTAAGCCGTAGTATTTTCAAGCACTTTCTTGAACAAATCTTTTTGTTCCTGACTTGGTTTTGCAGTCTGAAGTGCCATCAATTGTGACATATCACCCTGTACTTTGATTTTACCTGTCATAAATGCCTGCATCGCAGCAGCCATATCAAACTCTAGGAAAACTTTACGTAGAGTTTCGCCATCCATATTCAGCGTGGTTTTGGCATTTGAAGACAAACCTTTTTTGATTGCCCCACCATCTAAAGATAGTTCAGTATTACCTGTAGTGTCCGCTACAACCAAATTAATCGCAAGGTTCGCCAAAGCTGGTGGCAAATTCAAATCGCCAGCTTGCGCAGTTAGAGTTTCTACAGTTGAAAACCAATCATCAGTTAAAAAAGCAGGCATGATCTTTCCTCAAATTATTTGTTCATTTGTGTCGACTATCCAGACGACATCATGTTGAAGCTATTATGCTTGTGCTTTGTTATATCATGATCATTAGCGCAAAGGCTAACGAATTTTGTACGCGCCGTTCAATTTTTGTAGTTCTATTTTTATTTATGTTTATAAGCAGACATCAACCCGCGGGCTGATGTCTACACGTTCTAAAATTAGTCTGCAGCAAAGCCCAGATTAACCATATTGATCCGGCGGTTCTCGCCTTCCACCGCTTCTTCAGTTGAATCACCACCTTTGAAGTCGAATTCACGCTGGCTATCCAGAACTTCAAAATCAAATAATTCACGATCGACTAGCTGTGATGGCGAAACATTTTGCAATGCGCCAAAAATGCTGTGCAGACGTTTTGGATGTGCTTTATCCCAATCACGTAACATGTCATTGATAATTGCGCGCTGCAGGTTGTCCTGAGAGCCACATAAATTACATGGAATAATTGGAAATTGACGCATTTCTGCATATTTAATGATGTCTTTTTCTTCCACATAGGCCATTGGACGAATCAGAATGTTCTTTTTGTCTGAAGACAACAGTTTTGGAGGCATAGCTTTCAAGCTGCCGCCATGGAACAGGTTCAGGAAGAAAGTCGCCAGGATATCATCACGATGATGGCCTAAGGCAACCTTGGTCGCACCAATTTCCTGCGCAAAACCGTATAAAGAACCACGACGCAAACGCGAACAGACTGCACAGTAGGTTTTACCTTCAGGCGTCAACTTTTTGGTGATGCTGTAGGTGTCTTTTTCCAAAATGTAATACGGAATGTTATTTTCTTCTAAATAACGCGGTAATACATCTTCCGGGAAGCCTGGCTGTTTCTGGTCCAGATTCACAGCCATTACATCGAAATTGATCGGTGCGATGCGCTTGAACTGTAGCAGGATATCCAACAGGGTATAACTGTCTTTACCACCAGAAATACACACCATGACCTTATCGCCTTCTTCAATCATCTTGAAGTCACGAATGGCATGTCCGACCTGGCGGCGAAGCTTCTTCAACAAACGGTAGTAGGCTGAGCTTGTTGGCAGTTCAGGTTTGAAATTAAATCCTTGTTCGGACTCAACTGGCGAGTACATAGACGAGATTAACCCATAAAAAAAATACCGCGCAATTTTAGCCGATTCGGACCGCTATCGCATCAAAAGAATTTATTTTCATGAAAATGTCTTATTAGTTTCATTTTCATGTTTTATTTAGATTGATATATTGAACGATTGCGTTCATTTTTTAGTCAAGATGCTTATCTTTTGGACTTTTCCACAGTTGTCCACAAAAGCTGTGGATAACTTTGTGGATTGAAACAGACTTGACAACTTGTCCGGCTCAAAAGATAAGGCTTTTCTTTGAATTGATCATTTTTTGATCAATTTAATTATTAATAAAAATCAAATAGTTAACCCTGTCAAGCCTAAGGTTTTAAATTAAATCATATTTTTTTTTCTACTGCTAAAATGTAAAAAATGACTTGCATTTACAAACTCGTTTATAAATGCATCGCACAAGTCTTTTCATTCCGTAATTTTTTGTTAAACTCTTTATTAAATTTATCTCGCTTGTGTTTACTTAATATAAACAATGAAAATAAATGTGCATGTTTTGGGGCGTTATGGAATCAGTGGTTTGCTATTGGCAAGTTGTTGTCACTTTGCTTATGCCGGTCAAACGATCTATCAGTTACGCGACAGTAATGGTAGTACTTTACTGACCAATAAGAAAAGTCGCTATAATCACCTGCAGGTCGAAAAGAAAACTTATTATCCAGACAGCAATATTCACAGTTATAGCAACTGGGGTTCAAGTGAAGCTTCGGTATTGCCAAGTTATAGTAAAAATAAAAATGCCTATGACTCGATCATCCGTCAGGCAGCACAAACCTATGGTGTATCTGAAGGCTTGATTAAAGCCGTGATGCATACCGAATCCGGTTTTAATGTGCAGGCACGTTCTCCAGTCGGTGCACAGGGCTTAATGCAACTCATGCCCGCGACTGCCCGTCGTTTTAATGTCAGCAATGCTTATGACCCGCAGCAGAATATTATGGCAGGTGCCAAATATCTGGCCTGGTTATTGAAACGTTTTAATGGCAATACCACCTTGGCACTGGCCGGCTATAATGCCGGTGAAGGTAATGTTGCCAAATATAAGGGCGTACCACCGTTTCGTGAAACTCAGGACTATGTCCGTCGTGTCAGCAGCCGTTATCAGAACCTATATGCTCAAGGTCTAGGTAATCATAGTGCTGCCTATACAGCATCTTCTGATACTGGCCGTGTGATTGCCAGTTCTAACAATTATTCGACTGGAACCACCACAGCTTCCAATATTCAGGCTGCCAAGTATCAGCGTCAGATCATTGCTCAAGCGGATGGCAGTTTCACCGATGCACCGGCAGGCTCATATGCCACCGCCAATGCGTCAGCATCTGCAAAAATATATTTGAGTGAATAATTTCTAAACAGCTTTGTTTTTAAAGACCTATGTTTTAATTAGTACAAAAAATATCCTGTGTTTTTTGTAGCCAAATGCTATTTTTTCCTTGAATTCTTCTCCATTTCACCGCATATTGATTTCAATGATTTACATTTAATAATCAGATTATTTTTCTGTAATAAGAGGATTTCTCAATGATGCGGATTGGTTTGTTCTTGCTAACCAACCTCGCGGTACTGGTTGTAGCTGGCATTATCTTGTCACTCTTCGGTGTCGGTAGTTACCATGGCGCAGGTGGCTTGAATCTAGGCAACCTGTTGGTCATCTGTTTTGTGTTCGGTATGGTCGGCTCAATGATTTCCCTGTTCATGTCTAAATGGATGGCGAAAAAGACCACGGGTACTGAACTGATTGACCCGAATGCACCTCGTAACCAAGCTGAAGCCTGGTTGCTCCAAGAAGTTGCACAACTTTCTCAGCGTGCAGGCATTAAAATGCCGGAAGTGGGTATTTTCCCCTCTTACCAGTCGAATGCCTTTGCCACTGGCTGGAACAAAAACGATGCTCTCGTTGCGGTATCAACCGGCTTGCTTGAGCGTATGAACAAAGACGAACTTCGTGCAGTATTGGCGCATGAGATTGGTCACGTCGCCAATGGTGACATGGTCACTCTGGCACTGATCCAAGGTGTTGTGAACGCCTTCGTGATGTTCTTCGCACGTGTCGCGGGTGATTTTATTGACCGCAATGTCTTTGGTCGTGAAGAAGGTGAAGCTCCGGGTATTGCCTATTTTGTGATTACTATTGTGCTAGATATCGTGTTCGGTATCTTGGCATCGTCGATTGTGATGTGGTTCTCTCGTCACCGTGAATACCGTGCTGATGAAGCAGGCGCACGTTTGGCAGGTAAACAAGCCATGATTTCAGCATTACTGCGCTTACAGGCAGAATCTGAAATGCCGGATGCCATGCCGAAAGAAATGAAAGCATTTGCGATTTCTGCGGGTAAAGAAGAAGGCTTTAGCCTTGCTGCCTTGTTCCAGACGCATCCAAGCATCGAACAGCGTGTCGCTGCATTGCAACAACTTGATTGTGCTTAAGTAAAACTTGAGTTTTGATTCAAGAAAAGCCTGCAATTGCAGGCTTTTTTATTGGATTTAATTATTCTTTAGCTGACCTATCATTGGCTGAACCATTGATACAGCGCCATAGCACCCCACCCGATCGCGAAGATAAATAAAATCAGGAATAAAGTGCCTAAAATATCCGGAATATGAATCCAGATCCAGGCCACCACAGGATTGCGCCAGAATCCAGATCGCTGTTGTTTGCGTTCCAGACTTTCATGCAAAAATGGATGCACCACATGTCGATCGCTATTAATCTGATATTCCTCGCGAATATGCAGGTGCACGACATCGAGCGCTTTGCGACTGGGCCGAATAAAAATATCAAAGACCGTGCCTGCCACCGGAATAAATCCTACTACCGCATCGATCGCCGCCATTTTCATCACCGGATTGAGTTTGGCACTCGGAACCCCGATCTGTTTGGCCTTATGAATGGCATAACAGGTCAATACAAAACCGGCAATATCTCCAGCAACCGGAATCGTACTCAAAGCTGCGTCTGCCCCCACCCCTTGCTTGGTAAACGGAATACGCACCACGGAGTCCATCATATTGGCAAACTTGGCCAGATCACGTTCCAGACGTATCACCTCTTGTTGGCTTAATTTTGGTTTTTGTCCAGACTCAGGCATAAGTTATTCCAGAAATAATGCTGATTTTCTTGAGCATAAAGTATTTTTTCTAGGCTGATGTATCAATCTGTGAATTAAAACAATAATTTGGAAGCAACGAATAAATACAGAATCACACCGGTAGCATCGCAGATAGAAGTCACTAACGGCGCCGAAGCACTGGCAGGATCGAGTTTGAGTTTATTTAAAATAAAAGGCAGACTCATGCCGATCAGGCAGCCCGTCAACACAATCCCGAGCATACTGATGGCCAGCACCACAGCTACCATAATATCTCCCCGAATATAACCCAGAATGGATACCGCAATCGCCATAGTGCCGCCTAAGCACAGCGCCACCAGAGATTCGCGACTGAGCAAATTAAACCAATCCTTAAATTCGACATCGCCTGTGGCCAAGGCACGCACCATCAAGGTGGCTGATTGCGAACCGGCATTCCCGCCACTACCCACCAAAAGCGGTAAGAAAAATACCAACACGATATGTGCGGCAATGATCTCTTCAAAGTGTGCAATGCCGATTCCCGAGAGCAGACTGCCAAAAACCAGAATGACCAGCCAAAAGACCCGCTTCTGATACAGGGTCAAAATCGGGGCAGTTTTAAGGCTCAATTCAGTCAACGGTGTCACTGCACCCGACTTTAAAATATCTTCAGTGGTTTCGGCTTCGACAATGTCCATAGCATCGTCATAAGTAACAATTCCTAAGAGTTTTTGCTGTGCATCAACTACAGGCAGAGCAATAAAATCATAATAGGCCAAGGCTCGAGCTACAATTTCCTGATCATCTGTTACCTGAGCAGAAATGACGTCACGTTGCATCACCTCGGCAATGCTCAGCTCAGGTAAGGCCTGTATGATCTGCCTTAAGGAAATCACACCGATCAGCCGTTCTTCTGCATCGACAATATAAATCAAATACAGGGTTTCCTGCCCGGCGGCCACCACACGTAAAGCCTGTATCGCTTCATCCATGGTTAAATCGGGTGAGAGCGTCACAAAACTTGAGCTCATCATGGCACCCGCTGTACCTTCCGGATAGATGGCCAGATCTTTGAGTGTCTGCTGGGATTCTTCAGATAATGCGCTCATCAATTGCAGCTGTAGCGGCGGCGAAAACTGCTTATAAATATCGACAAAATCATCAGAGGGCATTGCGTCCAGAATGGGAACAAGTTCTGAAATGGATAAGTACTTTGTCACGTTTAACTGCTGCCCTAGGGGCATAAAAGCATAGACCAAGCTTGGTTCATTCAGTTCCCTTAAAATTCGGGCCTGTTGCCGAGCATCTAAACGACTTAAAATGCGCGCCTGATCGGCGACATTCAGCTGACTGAGTAAACCTACAGCGATGTCGTGATTTTCAGAATGTAATTGTTGTTGGATATGCTGGATTTTTTCTGAAATTGTCGGCATAAGCAGCTCATTATAAAAGTCTGGCATTCAAGAGATGTTTGTCCTGATCCCTATGTATCCTAATTTTTCATGTGAATAATTTTAATGATCATGCTGCAATATGACGATATTTTTTGTATAAATCAATTCCTCGATATTTAGCCAGAAAAAAGCCTGACTGAGTCAGGCTTGTTCACTTTCTAAAGATGGATGCTCTATCACCACTGATTGAGAAACCGTTTTTTTAATCATGAGACTACGGATCAATACATACATAAAGGGAATAAACAGCAGTACCAGGACAGTAGCAAATAGCACCCCACCAAAAACACTACTGCCAATCTCCTGCCGGCTGATTGCACTGACGCCCGTGGCAAACATCAAAGGCAATACACCCGCTGCAAATGCAATGGAAGTCATGACAATAGGACGCAAGCGTAAGCCCGCAGCCATTATCGCGGCCTGAACCGGAGTATGACCTGCCCGCTCTGCTTGTGCAGCAAACTCTACAATCAAAATTGCATTTTTACAGGACAGACCGATAGTCGTCAGCAAGGCGATATGAAAGTAAATATCGTTCGCAAAACCAAACCAGACACAGAACAGAATACTTCCTCCCACGCCCAGAGGAATCGCGGTCAACACCACAGCAGGAATCGTCCAGCTTTCATAGAGTGCCGTTAAACATAAGAAAATAAAGGCAATCGAAATTAGATACAAGAAAATAGCTTGCCCACTGCTACGTTTTTCTTCTAAGGCGGCTCCACTCCAGGCCAAATTTACTCCGTCTTGTTCATCGACTAAAGCTTCGACATCTTGCATGGTTTGACTCGAAAATTGATCTTTGGGAATACCTGCATACACAGGCACGGCGTTATAGCCCATATAACGGTTTATACTATTCGGTCCACCTTGCCAATTCAGCGTAGTGAATTGATTAAACGATAACATTTCGCCTTTGCTATTACGGACATGCCAATGTGCCAAATCTTCAGGTTTAGAACGGAACTCCGCTTCGCCTTGCATGATGACCCGTTTGATTTGCCCACGATCAATAAAGTCGTTGATATAAGTACCACTCCAAGCCGCAGCCAACGTACTGTTAAAACTTTGCTGAGGTACGGCATATTTGAGTAAACGTTCTACATCCAGTTTAATATTCAGCTCGGCACTTTCTTTGGGTACATCAAGTTGTAAATATTCAATCGATGATTTTGCTTTGGCACGAGTTTCAATCTCAGAGAAGGATTGCTGTAAAAACTCGCTACCCCGTGAATCTAGATCTTGTAACCAGAAGTCGACCACACGTCCATTACTTGACATAGAAGGTGCCATAAAGAAAATCTGGGCATTGGCATGATTGGCAAAGTGCTTTTGTGCACGATCTACAATAGCAAAGACGGTATCTTCAGGATTTTTACGCGCTGCCCAGTCCTTTAATACGACAAATAGCTGACCACGATAAGGCCCAACCCCAACATTGTTTCCGCTATACCAAATCCCAATGCTTTGAATGCGCTCAGATTCATGCTGCATTAAATAGTCCTGGACTTCACGCCCTACTTTTTCTATCTCAGAACGTGGTGCATTGCCCGGCATCACAATTTGACCCATGACAAAGCCCATATCTTCCGTTGGCATCAGCCCTTCGGGCAAGGTTTTATAAAGCCAGCCAAAGCCTAAAACACATATACTAAATACAGCCAACATCGTCATTTTAAACTGCATGCTACGTGCAGAAAGCTTTTGGTAACGTATGGTGAGCTTATCCATGCCACGATTAAAACGCTGTGCCCATTTTGGTTGATGTGGTTGACGTTTTAGCAGTTGCGCTGCAAATGTAGGGGTGATGATGAGTGCCACCAATAAAGAAAGTAGCATTGCCACGACCAACGTGATGGAAAACTGACGATAGATGACTCCTGTCATACTGCCAAAAAATGCCATGGGAATAAATACAGCAGTTAAGACCAACGTAATCCCGATCAATGCACCGCTGATTTCCTTCATTGACTTTAAAGCTGCAGCCTGAGCATCCAAATGTTCTTCATGCATCAAACGTTCAATGTTTTCCACGACCACAATGGCATCATCGACCAACAGGCCAATCGCCAAAATCAGGGCAAACAAGGTAAAACTGTTTAAGCTCATTCCCAATACATACAGCACCGCAAATGTGGCTAAAACTACAATCGGAATCGTGACTGCAGGAATAATAGTAGCGCGCCAGTTTTGCAGGAAGATAAACATCACCAAGACCACCAGTACCATCGCTTCGACCAAAGTTTTCGCGACTTGTTCAATTGAACTGGTAATAAATGGGGTTCTGTCCATAGTCATACGCAATTGATAATGTGCAGGCAAATTGGCTTGGGCATTTTTCAATACCGTTTGCATCTGCTCTGAAACCGCAATGGCATTACTCCGTGGCGCCAATTGAATCGATAATGCAGCGGATAAATGACCGTTGGTATAATTTAAATGGTTATAACTTTCTGCCCCCAACTCAACACGTGCAACATCTTTCAAGTACAGTACTGAACCTGAATCTGTTGTCTTCACAATGATTTCTTCAAATTCATCAATGCTACTTAAACGTGATCCCGCACTGACCTTGGCATTCATGTATTGATCTTGTGCTGTCGGTAATCCACCAATAGAACCAGACACAAGTGGTGCATTTTGTGTCTCGACTGCATTGCGAATATCACTCGGCATCAAATTAAATTGGCGTAGTTTATGTGGATTGAGCCAAATGCGCATCGCATAGCCTGCGCCATAAAGCTCCACTTCACCCATCCCGTCAATACGGGAAAAACGCGGTTCGACATGCACCATTAAATAGTCAGCAAGCTCTGTCGGTGTCGCCTTCCCTGATTCATCATATAAACTCAGTAATGCAAATTGATCATAACCTTGTTTATAAACAGCCACTCCATTTTGCTGGGTTTCTTCAGGCAATCGACTTAGCACACCATTGACCGCATTTTGCACTTGCAACAATGCCTGATCGAGATCCACGCCTTGCTCAAACGACAGGGCCAGATTTGCACGCCCCACGCTACTGTTGGACTGAAAGCTTTCCAAACCTTCAATGCCTTTTACCGCTTGTTCTAAAATTTGCGTGACCGATTGCTCAACGGTTTCCGCAGATGCACCACGATACCCCGCAGAAACACCTAACGCAGGTGCATCCATATTCGGCATATGCTCAATCGGAATTTTTTGCAGTGCAAAAATTCCTAATACCATCATGATAATGGCAATCACGGTTGCAAATTTAGGTCGATAAATAAAAAAGCGTGACAACATGAATAAAAATCCCCATCAGATGCATTCTCACGACGCATTCTTGTATGAATAGATGATTTCTATAGCAATTTTCACACCATGCTGAAAACGCAACCAGCTATCGGATAAATTTTAACGATAAAAAAATCCCCGTATAAACGGGGATTTTTAAGCTCTAGAGTTTTCCTTTGTTTTAAGCACGCGATTTTTTGATGATGAGTTGGCGAATCAAAACATACATAAATGGAATAAAAATCAGCACCAGCAATGTTCCAAAAATGACACCACCAAATACACTCACCCCAATTTCCTGACGACTCACCGCACCTGCGCCTGTAGCAAAGACCAGCGGTAAAATCCCTGCGCCAAAAGCCAAAGAAGTCATCAAAATTGGACGTAGGCGTAAAGACGCACCTTCTAGTGCCGCCTCTACTACCGATTTGCCTTGCTGCTGTGCTAATGAAGCAAACTCTACAATCAGAATGGCATTCTTACAGGACAGACCGATGGTGGTCAGCAAGGCAATCTGGAAATAGATATCATTCGGGAAACCAGCCAGATAACTGAAAATAATATTGCCACCAATCCCCAGTGGAATTGCTGACATTACGGCGGTTGGAATGCTCCAGCTTTCATATAAAGCCGCCAGACAGAGAAAAATAAAACCGATCGAAATCAGATACAGCCAGATCGCCTGATTATTGGACTGTTTTTCCTCGAAAGAAAGACCGCTCCAGACTACATCGACTCCCTCCTGCTCGGCAATCAAAGCTTCCACATCCTGCATGGCTTGGCCGGAACTGCTGTCTTTGGCCCGATCCGCTTCCATTTGCAATGCGGTATAACCCATAAAACGGTTGACCACTTCAGGGCCACCACTCCAGCCCACTTGCGAGAAGTTACTGAAAGGCACCATCTGATTTTGGTCATTTCGTACATGCCACTGTGCCAGATCTTCCGGCTTGGAACGGAATTCAGCATCACCCTGCATGATCACCCGTTTAATCCGGCCGCGATCAATAAAGTCATTGATATAACTGCCGCCCCAGGCACTGGATAAGGTACTGTTAATCGCCGATTGGGTCAGGCCATTGGCCATGGCCTGTTTCTGGTCAATATTGACACGTAGTTCTGCTTTGTCAGGATTAGAACGTTTGCCCAGATTTTCAAAGCTCGTATAGTTGCCCGCCCGAGCTTCCAGCGCTTTAAATTGCTGTTCCAGATATTGCCGGCCATTGCCATTGATATCTCGAATCCAGAAATCCAGACCATCGGTTTGTCCCAGACCATTGACTGAAGCTGGCATGGACACGTTAATTTGTGCATTGCGATTACTTTGAAAATGCTTCAAGGCCCGTTCACGAATCGCTTGTGCAGTATTGTCCTGACCGGAACGCTCATCCCAATGTTTTAATGCCACAAAACCGGTCGCCAAATTCTGACCAGTTCCAGAGAAATTTCGCCCATAACGGATCATCACCAGATTGACGTTGACTTGTTCCTGATCCAGAAAATACTTACGAACTTCTTCACCGATCTGAATGGTATGTTTCATCGGGGCGCCTTCCTGCAATTTAATCTGCAGGCTTAAAATCCCCTGATCCTCACTCGGTAAAAAACTGGTTGGCAAAGCGCGATAGAACAGCGCAAAAACACTGATCAATCCGGCAAACAGCAGCAAACAGATCGCCTGACGCTGAATCGTGAGTTTAGACAGATTCAGATATCGATATTTTAAATGCTCCAGTTTCTGGTTAAACCAGGACGCCCATTTTGCCGGTTTAGGATTCGGTTTTAGAATAAGCGCGCACAATGCTGGGGTTAGAATCAAGGCCACCATTAAGGACAGCGACATCGCCGCAACCAAGGTAATAGAAAACTGGCGGTAGATCACGCCAGTCGATCCACCAAAAAAAGCCATCGGAATAAAGACTGCGGTTAAGACCAACGTAATCCCGATCAGTGCCCCACTAATTTCCTGCATGGATTCCAGGGCAGCGTCCTTGGCAGACAGTTGCTTTTCATGCATCAGCCGTTCGACGTTTTCCACCACAACAATCGCATCATCCACCAACAGGCCGATCGCCAGAACCAGCGCAAATAAGGTTAAAGTGTTGACACTCATACCCAGTGCATACAACACCGCCATGGTACCCAAAATCACTACCGGAACAGTCACGGTGGGAATCAAAGTGGCACGCCAGTTCTGCAAGAAAATGAACATCACAATGATGACCAAGATCACAGCTTCGATCAGGGTTTTGATCACTTCTTTAATTGATTCTTGTACAAAGGGCGTATTGTCACGTGGGTAAGCAATTTTATAGCCTTCAGGCAATTGCTGGGAAATACGGGCAATTTCAGCCTTAATCAGATTAGAGGTGGCAATGGCATTGGCCCCTGAGGCCAGTGAAATACCCAGACCTGCTGATGGATAACCATTATTGGTACTATAAGACTGATAATTTTCAGCACCCAGTTCTACCCGCGCAATATCTTTCAAATAAATAAAGCTGCCGGCACGATCCGATTTGACAATAATATTCTGGAATTCTTCTACAGTTTTTAGCCGTGAACCCGAAGTAACTTTGGCATTCAGGTATTGCTCGTCTATGGCTGGAAGATCACCAATCGCACCAGCAGCGACCTGAGTATTCTGGGCTTCAATCGCAGCACGCACATCACTTGGCATCAGGTTATATTGTTTTAATTTTGCCGGATTCAGCCAGATCCGCATCGCATATTGTGAACCAAAAACATCCACCTCACCAATGCCTTCAATCCGGGAAATGTCCTGTTCCAGATGGGTCATCAGATAGTCGGAAAGTTCAATATTGTTGCTGCGCCCCGACTCATCATACAGGCTGATCACCATATGGGTATCACCGAGCGATTTAAAGACATTAACGCCTTGGCGTTGTACATCTTCCGGTAATCGGTTGAGTACCCCATTAATCGCATTTTGTACCTGAACCTGTGCGGTATCCGGATCGGTGCCATTTTCAAAGCTAATACTGACCCGGCTGCGCCCTGAAGAATCACTACTCGAACTGAAATACAGCAGATGATCAATGCCTTTGATTTGCTGTTCCAGCACTTGAGTCACACTTTCTTCCACAGTTTCTGCAGAAGCACCGCTATAAGTTGCTGCCACCGTTATCCTTGGCGGGGCAATGTCCGGATAACGTTCCACTGGCAGGTTCATCACTGCGAACAAGCCGATTGCCATGACAACAATCGCCAGTACCCCAGCAAAGATCGGGCGGTGGATAAAAAATTTAGACAGCATAAGTCCGGGTCACTTTTAATTAAATAGGGGTAAATTGATGCAGAACATAAGTATGCTATATCGAAATATTCAGTGACATAGCACTAGAATGCAAGAATTAAACACATAAAAACTGCGATAAAAACCAATCATGGAGAAATTATGGATAATCCCTCTTGAGCATATTCTTGAGATTGCTCTTCCCTATTTATTAATAGCATTTTTCCAAACAAAAAACCCTGCATCTGCAGGGTTTTTTGGTGAATCAATTGAGCGGATTAAGCGCTGAACTGGTTCATTGTGTTTTTAGAATCATCACCAGCTTTCAATGCATTGTCACCAGCGAAGATTTCTTTGTGGTCATCACCGATGTCAGAACCAGCCATTGCTTGGTGTTTAACACATGCGATACCGCCGCGGATTTCTTTACGTTGTACGCCAGCAACATAAGCCAACATACCTTCAGTACCGAAGTAACCTTGAGCAAGCTCATGAGTAGAAAGCGCAGCTGTGTGGTAAGTCGGAAGTGTGATCAAGTGATGGAACACACCCGCTTCACGAGCAGCGTCAGCCTGGAATGTACGAACTTTTTCGTCAGCTTCAGCAGCCAGTTCAGTTGCATCGTACTCAGCGCTCATTAACTTAGCACGGTCGTAAGCAGAAACGTCTTTACCTTCAGCAACCCAACGGTCATATGCTTGTTGACGGAAGTTTAAAGTCCAGTTGAACGAAGGCGAGTTGTTATAAACAAGTTTCGCATTTGGAACTGTTTCACGTACACGGTTAACCATGTGAGCAATTTCAGCAACGTTAGGCGTCGCAGTTTCGATCCAAAGCAGGTCAGCACCGTTTTGTAGGCTAGTTACACAGTCAAGTACGACGCGGTCGATTTGCGTGCCTTCACGGAACTGGTATAGACCAGAAGCAAGACGTTTAGGACGGTGAAGTTTACCATCACGCTTGATCAGGATTTCGTCTTCTTGCGCTTCTGAAATGTCGATTTCAGTTGTGTCTAAGTAGCTGATGTATTGAGAAGCGATGTCGCCTGGCTCTTTAACCACTGGGATTTTTTGAGTCAAGTCAGCGCCTTCAGAGTCAGTACGTGCAACAATAATACCGTCGTCAAGACCCATTTCCAGGAATGCATAGCGAAGAGCGTGGATTTTCGCGATGAAGTCTTCGTGTGGAACTGTTACTTTACCAGCTTGGTGACCACATTGTTTCGCGTCAGAAACCTGGTTTTCGATTTGTAGTGCACAAGCACCCGCTTCGATCATTTTCTTAGCAAGTAAGTAAGTCGCTTCTTCGTTACCGAAACCAGCATCGATATCCGCAATAATTGGCACAACGTGAGTTTGGAAGTTGTCGATTTGTGAAGTGATTTCAGCTGCTTTAGCAGTGTCGCCCGCTTCTTGTGCTTTTTTAAGTGCACGGAACAAGTCGTTTAATTCTTTCGCGTCAGCTTGACGTAAGAAAGTGTAGATTTCTTCGATCAATGCAGGAACAGACGTTTTTTCGTGCATAGATTGGTCAGGAAGTGGACCAAATTCTGAACGAAGCGCTGCAACCATCCAACCAGAAAGGTAGATGTAGCGACGTTCAGTTGTACCGAAGTATTTTTTGTTCGCAATCATTTTTTGTTGCGCGATGAAACCGTGCCAGCAACCTAGTGATTGAGTGTATTTGCTAGAGTCTGCATCATAAGCAGCCATATCACGACGCATAATTGCCGCTGTATATTTCGCAATGTCTAAACCAGTTTTGAAACGGTTTTGAAGTTGCATACGCGCAGCATCTTCAGGACTGATGTCTGCCCAAGTGTTACCGAATTTCGCTTTTAATTCGCGAATTGCATCAATCGCTGTTTGGTATGTAGTCATGATATATTCCTGTAATAATATTAGGATTTTTCTGCAACGAACCGCTCAAATCACACCCTCAATGACTTGTTCAGATTTTCGACGATCCGTTGGGATAGCTAAAGATTAGTGGGCTTATGAAAATTAATCCAATAGTCTGCAAGAATCTTCAGTATTTATTTAAAAAATGAGTAGATCAAAGTCTTAGTACAATCTTGATAAATTATATTAAATTAGTGTTTTATATAAATTTATTTAAAAATAAAAATGGATAAAATTTCTGCATGTTGCTTAAAAATAATTCATTAGACTTAAGTCTGGATATGGGTTTTATGCCCTTTTATTTTTAAAAAATGCTGATCTTCGATGATTTATTCAACTTAAGGAATTTTTGATTTAGTTTACTTTTCACTCAAATCTTGAACGTAAAAACGGCCTTTATGATTTTCTTTTAAAGCGAAAAGAGGGCTTTCATTCCAATTTATAAAAAGGCTAAATGATGGTCCATTTAACGTGCATCTTTTCTCTTATGTACACTTTGAATAATGGAGCTTAAGCCTGTGTTAATTCTGTAAACTTTATCAGTGAGCACATGGCTTTTTTTCATCGGCGCTTTACACAAGGCCCGGCAATTATGGCATAATCATCATAATTTCTTGTATTTATTCTCGGTATTTCTTTTATGAATCTGGAGCGGGTCGATCTCAATCTATTAATTTATCTTGATGTACTTCTTCGCGAAAAAAATGTCACACGTGCAGCAGAACAATTGGGTGTTACCCAGCCTGCCATGAGTAATATTTTACGCCGATTACGCAATTTATTTAATGATCCTCTCCTGATCCGTTCTTCTGAAGGCATGACTCCGACCGAACGTGCTTTAGAATTACAGCCCCGCATTCGGGATGCCCTGGCTGACTTGTCCATGATTCTGGAACCACGTACCGAGTTCCGCCCTTATACCTCAAATCGTGTCTTCCGGATCATGACTTCGGATTATGCAGAAGCTACGCTGGTTCCGCGTCTGGTTAAAGCTCTACGTTCAGAAGCGCCGAATGTGGTATTAGATTTTCTGACGCCAAGTGACGTGTCGTATCGTGACATGGAACAAGGCAAGGTCGATCTGGCAATTAACCGCTTTAATGAGATTCCGCAAAGTTTTCATCAGGTTCTGGTCTGGCGTGACAGCTTTTCTTGTCTTTTAAATAACAAGCATCCTGCCGCAAGCAACTTAAACCTTAAAAGTTACCTGGATGCACAGCATATCTGGGTGTCTAAAACCGGTATGGGGGTTGGTTTCGGGGTAAATCCTGAAAAACAAGCCGGTTTAGGCTGGATTGATCAGGCTTTGGAACGTATTGGCCAGAAACGTAAAATTTCGGTATTTACCCGTCATTACCAAATGCCGGGATTATTGGCTTCCAATGTTGATCTAGTAGCAACACTGCCTTCACGTATTGCACGTCTGCAAGCCAAGAATCACAATTTAATTCTAAAAGATCCGCCGTTTTATATCCCAGAATTTGAATTAAAAATGGCATGGTGCCCTTTATTGCATCATCATCCGGCACATCGCTGGTTACGTCAGCTGATTTTATATGTTGCACGCCAGATGATTGAAGAAGAAAACCGTGAATTCCTGAGCAATAATTCTCAATTTTCACATTATTAAACTCAAAATCTTCTAAATTCTTATTTTTTAAGATTATACTTTGAAGACTTGAGATGTCGTTGTTACACCTCAAGTCTTTTTTTGTGTTAAAAATATCCCAAGATACTATTCATCCACAGGTGGATTTGTGAGCCTCTTACAAAATATCGTGATTATCTTAATACTCATCACGGGGGCCGGTTTTTTATCTTTAACTGAAATCGCCCTCGCTGGTGCCCGTAAAGTCAAACTCAAAATTCTGGCTGAGTCGGGTGATCATCGCGCTCAAAAAGTTTTAGATCTACAAGAAAATTCTGCGGACTTCTTTGCAGCCTCTCAAATTGGTTTAAATGCAGTTGCCATTCTCGGCGGTATTTTAGGTGAAGGTGCCTTCCGCCCTTATATTTATAATTTTGTTTCCCGCTTTTACCAAGGACCTTGGGCTGACAATATTAGCTTTGCGCTCTCCTTTACTGTCGTCACTTCATTATTTATTTTATTTGCGGACCTGATGCCGAAACGTCTGGCCATGATTGCGCCAGAAAAGATCGCAGTCTCAGTCATCGAGCCAATTCAGATTTTCATTAAAGTCTGTAAACCTTTGGCATGGTTCATTAACGCGATTGCCAATATGCTGTTCCGTCTGTTTAAAGTGAATACCATCCGGGATGACAATATTACTTTTGATGATATTTCCGCAGTGATGGATGCAGGTGCACAGGCCGGTGTACTCCAGAAGCAGGAACACCACTTCATTGAAAACGTATTTGAACTGGAAGAGCGTAACGTGCCTTCGAGTATGACCACACGTGAAAATGTGGTGTTTTTCACCTTGAATGAACCGGAAGAAAGTATTCGGCAAAAGCTGGCGGAATATCCCTATTCCAAGTTCCTGGTATGTAGCAATGACATCGACAGTGTGATTGGCTATGTCGATGCCAAAGACATTCTGGTGCGTATTCTGAACAACCAGTCGCTGCTGCAGCTCAATGAAAATACCATCCGTAATGTGTTGACCATTCCTGACACTTTGACCTTATCGGAAGTTCTGGACCGTTTCCGCTCTACCAAGGAAAAGTTTGCCGTCGTCATTAATGAATATGCGCTGGTAGTCGGAGTGATTACCCTATCCGATATTATGATTACCGTGATGGGTGACTGGGTGACGCCTATTGAAGCAGATCAGCAAATTATTAAACGTGACAATAATTCCTGGTTGATTGAAGGCAGTACACCGATTGAAGATATCAAGCATGCGCTTGAAATTGATGAAATGCCTGATGATGAAAATTATGAAACCATCGCTGGCTTCATGATGTATAAATTACGCAAGATTCCACGTCCTGCAGATGCAGTGATATTTGGTGCTTATAAGTTTGAAGTGGTTGACGTCGATCATTTTAAAATTGACCAGTTACTGGTGACCCGCTTGATCGAAACCAATTCAGTTATTCAAGAAGAATCAGATTAGTCTGGTTCTTCCTTCTAAGAAATAGTAAAAATTATTCTAATAAAAAAATCATAAGGTGAGTGATGAATATTTCTGCATTATTGGCATGTCTGTTTTTTTATTCAGCCTTGTATTTGTTTTACTTCTTCTTTGCCAAACAACAGAATCCCCTGCTTTTACTCGCAGCCATCATTCTGATGGCTTTAACTGTTTTCATTATTCCCTACCCACATGAACGTCGCCGTCAAGGATTCGACTCCACCTTGAGATTTGGAGAGTATTTTTATTGGCCCTTGATTACCTGGTGGCGTTTATTTATTTTGCCCATCAGTTGGCTGATTGCACTGATGTATCGTGATTAAAAAAGCACCCGAAGATGCTTTTGTTTATATCTAGTTACAGCTTAGATTTTTGCTAATAAAGCCTCAAGAACGGCTTGATAGTGAATCTGGATATCATCTTCTAAAATTTTGTAGGCATTATCGAATTGCACCATAGGCCAGCCTTCTTTCCAGAATGGGAAAATATTATGCAGGTCATGGGTGACAATTGCATCTTCACGCACAATTGCTTGGGCAATTTGTGACAGTACCTGTGCAGTTTCAGCACCATCAATTGCCATATAATCAATACCGCGCGCTTTTAAAATACGGATTCGGTCTTTTTTATAACGGATTTTTTTGATTTGTGCTGCATTCAGACCCAAAGCCAAAGATACGGCTTCGACAAACTTGTCTTCAAATGACTGATTCAATGCTACTAAGGCTGCTTTATGCGCTTCCTGACGACCAGCTTTACCACCCTGACGAATTGCTGCTTGCGCCTCAGTATTTAGCTCATCCTTTTTCATACTTTGCAGGATGTCTAAAATTTCGATGTCGCTTAACGCCTGAGGAGATTGATCAGTCATAAACTGTCCTTAAAAAATAAATCTTGAATCGGCTATTTTCGCATAATTCGTCGCTAAAAAACTAAAATCTTCATGATTAAAACAGTGCTACGTTCTGAAACTGCATTTCTTCTGCGATTTTGCGCAAAATCGACTATAGTGCTTCATCTATATATTAAATTAATCTCTGGATGATGCCCACTACGCAAGTGACTTTGTTGCTACAGCAACTTAAGCGCCAATATCCGACTGCATTTAAAGGAAATTACCTGTTTTACAGTCAGATTAAAATCCGTGGAATCTGGGGTAAAGCCAAGCTTTTAATTCCTTGGGCCTTGGCCGCCATGATTTTTGTTCCCATCAGTTTGATGTTAGGAGATTTCGTACAGCAATCTTTTGTGCAAATCAGCGAATTTCAGGCGCAGAGTTATGCCATGTTGGCCATTCTACTGTTCCTGATGTTGAGTCTCACCTTGATTCTGTACCAGATTCAGCATTCTTCTTATTCGCTGTATCAATTATTACGGCATACCCCGATCAAGATGGCTATTGTGATTCTGATGCAAGCCTTAAATCTGGTCTTTATACAAAGCAGTTTGCTGATGTGGAGCTTATTCTTCTTTGGCGTGAGCTTTGGTTTTGTGCGCTTTTATCGAGAAAATTTATTCAAGGAAAATAGTAAAAATACTGAGCACTATCAGCTACAACAATTACGTAAAATCTGTTTTTGGGCTTATAAACAAACCTGCCTGATCCGACTAAAATTACGTTTTTATTCAAGCCATGATCCTCGGTATGCCGAACTAAAACAGCAATTAAATCACTATGCCGGGTTATATACGCGGCTGCTGAAATATGAGCATCAATATTGTAAAACGATCAAGCATCTAGATGTCGACAGCTATCTGGATGAAAATTCATAGTTCTCTCTATCCTTTTTCATTGGCCATCTTAAAGATCTGCAAATATTGAATTTTAAAAAACGTTGATTTGCTGATTTTTAGAATAGAAGCCACGGAATTGCTTGAAAAGAAAGCAATCATTTCGGAATTTGCTTGCCAAGCTTTATTTCGTCCTCTATTATTGCGCACATGCCCGAGTGGTGAAATCGGTAGACACAGGGGATTTAAAATCCCCCGCCCACAAAGCGTGCCAGTTCGAGTCTGGCCTCGGGCACCATTTTAATATTTATTAAAATGGTGCAATAAAAAATCCAGCATTAGGCTGGTTTTTTTGTGCCTGAATTTTATTCTTTTAGCGCGAAATCCCCATGTCAGAATTAAAACACTTTGATCTCGCTACATTACAATTACGTCATCCAGACGCTTTTTTCCTTAAACTGCGTTATAGCCGCTTTAAATTTAATGCCTTGCAAAATATCCAGTTTGTTATCGCGATTAATTTACTGTCCCTTCTGGTCTGTGTAGCCTGTAGTCTCAGCTCCGTATTTCTGGAATATTATTTTTTCAAGAATGCCACGATTGCCTTTAATGTCACCTTAATTGTGCTGATGGCACTGCTTTATCCTTATATCTGCCATGCACAATATCAGGCGCAATTTAGTTCCAAAGCCTATAGTCAGCGTTTGCAAAACTGTCTCTATCTGCAAATTCCAATTTTTCTGAGCTTATTGCTCAACCTTTATCTGATTCATTCGGATGTACTGGTCATCATTAGTATGGTCATTTTAGCGATTTCTTCCTTTGGGGTGGTCATCCTGGAACCTTTATTTAAAAGTTCCTGTAGTGCGATTGACCAGATCAGGTTGCAGAAACTCCGACAACTGGCTTTTTGGGCTTATCAACAATCCAAATCAAAAACACCACAACAGATTCAAGGTCAATTGAATCTGCAGGCTTATTACCAAAACCTTTATCAGCAATGCATGAATGAAGAGCAACAATTACTCGGCTCAATTCGCTTTAATAGCTTTAAAGATTATTTGAACAGACAATAAAAAACCCTGCATCTGCAGGGTTTTCTTAAATCACCATTCACGATTGGTAATCAGTTCTTCCATTTCAATCTCGAACAGGCCGTGCTCTTGCACCACCATCATCATGGCTTCGGCAATATAATCCGCGGCAGTATCATCCAGAGACGAATCCAGATCTTCGAACTGAGGTTTCATGATATTGATATCAGCCACAGTCAAATTGGCAAGCTGGTAAATTTCTTGATCTGACAAACCTGATTTAGCGACTTTTTGGGCAAAACGTTCGATGTGCTGCTTGATTTCAGCAACCAGAATATCGGGATAATACTCATCATCGAACATGGGGAGAAGTAAATCTGCAAACATTACAGGCACTCTAAAGGATGACTATCTAATCTAAGCGTGCCTATATAGCATATTGTTGCTTAAAAGCCAAACAACATTGCCAATGTAGGGATTTCCCAGCCTCGATTTTTAAACCATTTGCATAGCTTGCCAGACTTTAATCGCATCGGCTGTGACTTTAACATCATGTGCCCGTACCATACATGCACCCTGCTGAATACTCAACAAATGCGCTGTTGCTGAACCCACTGCACGCTCTTGTGGTTCTGCCCCCTCCAAAACTGCTCCGATAAAGCGTTTACGTGATAAAGCAGACAAAATCGGATAGCCCATTTCTGTCAATTTATAAAACTCTTGCAACAGCTTTAAATTTTGCTGGGCATTTTTAGCGAAACCAAAACCTGGATCAATCATGATATTTTCCGCTTTTACTCCAACATCTAAAGCATCCTGAACACGTTGGGATAACTCGCGTATCACATCTTTAGTGACATCCTCATATTGATCCAGATTGTTCATGGTGGTCGGCTCACCGCGCATATGCATGATGATCACTGGAATATTGAGTTCTGCTGCGGTCTGCAATGCATTCGGCCGAGTCAAAGCACGGACATCATTCCAGATATGTGCTCCGGCCCGAACCGCTGCGCGTATGACTTCAGGTTGCGACGTATCAATCGAGAGAATAACATTATGTTTGGATAAAGCTTCAACAACAGGCACCACCCGACGAATTTCTTCTTCCACTTCTACCATTGCGGCACCTGGACGGGTCGATTCACCGCCAATATCAATTACGGTCGCGCCTTCAGCGATCATTTCCAGTGCGCGGGCAACTGCATCTTCTTTTTGATTATGCCGACCACCATCACTAAAAGAGTCTGGGGTGACATTGAGAATCCCCATCACATGCGGCTGGGATAAATCCAATTTTAAATCACCAAATGTCCATACATGTGGTAACAAAGGCATCAGCTGCATGATTCAATACTCACTCAAAATAACCCCCATATTGTCTTATGGATAATTAAATAAAGCAAAGCTGAATAAGGTCAGGACCTAGATTTCGAAGTAATTATTTCGGGAATATTGCATCAGTTTAGTTTGTAATAATACTTTCACATCTGCCCATTCACTTTCTAAAATACTATAGATGTAGCTATCTCGAATAGTCTGTCCATCTTTACGTAGCATATGACACCTGATAATGCCATCTCGCTTGGCACCTATTCCTTCAATCGCTTTTTGGCTGGGAAGATTCAAGTGATCAGTCCGAAAGCCGACCACCTGAGCATTTAAACTTTCAAAAGCATGTCTTAACAAAAGATATTTACAGACGCGATTTACATAGGTTCTGTGATAGCGCTTGGCATACCACGTAAAACCAATTTCAAAACGTGGAATTTCCGCCTTAATATCATGATAACTGGTGGTTCCAATTGCTTGGCCGGAGTTTAAATCGATGACAGCAAAAGCCATCCTTTCACCTTGAGCTTGCTGTTCAAAGGCCTGAGAAAAATATTTTTTTAAGTTATGCAGATAAGGCACTGAGTTATATAAAATCTCGCCTAAATTTTCTTCAGCGCATGCGATGGCTAAATCAGAAAAATGTTCCCAGCTCAACGGTTCAAGACGAAGCTGATAAACACTGGATTCCAGAACAGGCATATTCATTTTTATTTTTCGTATTCATTTTTAATCGCTCAATATAACATTCAAAAAGCGATGACAAAAATGACAAGCATAAAAAAACCACCCGAAGGTGGTTTTTTTAATAAGCTTAGTTCGCTGGCAATGGCGGAGGAGTCAACGGACCATCATCTGGGGTTACATCAATCACAGGATTCTCTGCCACATAGACCTTTGGTGGCTGAGGCTCACGACCTTCCATGATGTCACGGATTTGATCACGATCAATGGTTTCCCATTCCATCAAGGCTTTCACCATCGCATGGGCAATATCTTTTTTGCTTTCCAGGATATCGCGTGCGATTTTATATTGCTCATCCAGAATTCGACGAATTTCACGATCGACTTCTAGTTGTGTAGTTTCCGAAATACTGCGGCTACCAATACTGCCCATGAAAGATTGCTGTGCATCTTCTTCATAGACCATGACACCGAGTTTGTCAGACATACCATATTTGGTCACCATCGCACGTGCCATTTTAGTTGCACGCTCAAAGTCATTTGAAGCGCCAGTCGACATCTGGTTAATGAAGACTTCTTCAGCAATACGGCCACCAAACAAAATCGAAAGTTCATTCAACATTTTGTCTTTATAATGGCTAGTCTGGTCAAATTCAGGCAGCTGCCAGGTGACACCTAAAGCCCAGCCACGCGGCATGATCGTCACTTTATGCACAGGGTCTGTACCCGGCAAACTTTCAGCAACAATCGCATGACCAGCTTCATGATAAGCCGTCGCACGACGCTCTTCATCACGAAGTACCATCGATTTACGCTCAGGACCCATATAAAGCTTGTCTTTTGCATCTTCAAAGTCATGCATATCGACAGTGTTTTTGTTACGGCGTGCAGCAAATAAAGCAGCTTCATTCACTAGGTTGGCCAATTGCGCACCCGAGAAGCCCGGTGTACCACGTGCAAGTACTTTAACATCGACCCCTGTGACTGAAGGCAATTTTTTCAAATGCACATTCAGGATTTGTTCACGACCCTTAATGTCTGGCAAACCAACCACAACTTGACGGTCAAAACGGCCTGGACGAAGTAATGCTTTATCCAGTACATCTGCACGGTTGGTTGCAGCAATCACGATAATGCCTTCATTGCCTTCAAAGCCGTCCATTTCCACCAGCATCTGGTTCAGCGTCTGCTCACGTTCATCGTGACCACCACCCGTACCTGAACCACGGTGACGACCGACTGCATCAATCTCATCAATAAAGATGATACATGGTGCATGACGTTTTGCCTGTTCGAACATGTCACGCACACGCGATGCACCAACACCCACAAACATTTCCACGAAGTCAGAACCTGAAATACTAAAGAATGGCACTTTAGCTTCACCGGCAATGGCTTTGGCAAGCAAGGTTTTACCTGTACCTGGAGGACCGACCATTAACACACCACGGGGAATACTGGCACCGAGACGTTTAAATTTGGTTGGATCTTTCAGGAAGTCAACGATTTCTACGACTTCTTGCTTGGCTTCATCACAGCCGGCAACATCGACGAAAGTCACTTTAATCTGGTCTTCAGACAGCATTTTGGCTTTAGACTTACCAAAACTCATTGGGCCGTTTTTACCACCTGCACCGCCACCCATGTTGCGCATAAAGAACATGAATAACAAAATGATTAAAAGCACAGGGAAACTTGCAATAAGCAACTGCATGAGCAGGCCTTGACGTTGTGGTGCTTCACCTTCAACCACAACATTGTTTTTGATCAGGCTTGGCATCAGTTCAGGATCCTGAACTGCCGGACGAATACTTTCAAACTCTGAACCGTTTGATTTTTCGCCACGGATTCTTTCGCCGTCAATCACAACTTGTTTAATTTGGCCAGCATTGACCGCGGCAACAAACTCTGAGTAGTTCATTGTAGTCGGTTGATTGCGGTCACTGACGTTGCTGAAGATTAACACCAGCACACCCAGTATTACGAGCCACAATACGGCATTCTTAAAAAGATCGCTCAAAGCTTTATTCCCATTCCAATCTAATTTGATCATGCCCTGTTCAGGGTGACCTTAATACTTAAGCTGTAAATTAACTTACAATTATCTGAAAACGTACAAAATGCACAATTTTTAACGACTTGGCAAGTAGACTTATTTTAAAGCCTTCTTGCGTCCCTGCCCGATCAGGAAAACTTCTTTAGAGCGAGCACGTGATGCCAAGGGTTTAGATGTTTTCAGAATATCAAAACTATCAACCACTTGCTTACGGAATTCATCAAAACCTGAACCTTGGAAAACTTTTACCACAAATTGACCTTTGGGGCCTAGCACCTTATTCGCAAAATCCAGTGCAAGTTCACACAAGTAAATCTGACGCGGTTGATCTACAGCCTTATTACCTGATGTATTGGGGGCCATATCTGAAATTACAACGTCTACAGTACGACCATCTAAAATTTCTAGCAGTTTTTGGAAAACTTCTTCTTCACGGAAGTCACCTTGCAGAAAAGTGACATCTGGTAAAGCATCCATTGGTAAAATATCAGATGCAATCAATAAACCCTTATCGCCAACAAGTTTACCAGCAATCTGTGACCAGCTGCCTGGCGCTGCGCCTAGGTCGACCACAGTCATACCAGGTTTAATGATTTTATACTTTTCTTGCATTTCTAAGAGCTTATATGCTGCACGCGCACGATAGCCTTCCTTTTGTGCCTTTTTTACATAAGGATCGTCTAAATGCTCTCTCATCCAATCACGACTACTTTTAGATAACTTTTGGTTGGTAATGCGTGTAGCCATAACTCTCTAAATAAAAAAATGTCTCATTATTAATTGTACGTGAAAAAGACTTATTTTGCAGTATACATGTGTATCTAAATCTAAGGCTTTTGCTCTCTCCGTGGACAGATTGAATATGATTATTTCCTGATAATTTACAGCGTTTATTTTTTGCTTTTGCTATACTAAGCCGTTTTAAAATTCAGGTTATCTCTCATGGCGGCTTTATCTATTCAGGAACGTAAGCGTTTACGTCAAATCGGACATACACTTAACCCAGTCGTGATGCTAGGTGACAAAGGTCTGACGGAAAATGTCATCGAAGAATTAGCGCGTGCTTTAAACGATCACGAACTGATTAAAGTTAAAATTGTCGCTGAAGATCGTGAAGCGCGTGCAGCGCTGATTGCTGAAATTTCAGAAGCGACTGGTGCTGAAGTGGTTCAAACTATTGGTAAAATTGCACTTCTTTATAAGAAAGCGGCAAAACAGAACCAAAAATTGTCCAATCTTGTTCGTTTCGCTCATTTGTCTAACTAAGTACAGGACTTATGGCAAGTTACGAACTTAGCGCATTTGATCGCCGTTTTCAGGCCATCTCTCTGGTTGCCGCCATCGAACAGCAAGGCCCATACAATTTAAATGTGGGCTTCTGGATCCGTGATCCCAATCAGTACATCTTGTGGCCCGATATGGTGACGGCACATCCCCGTCAGGATTTCCTGTGGGAACAGACCTGCTTTGAAATTTTTATTGGGGTTCAGGGCGAAGATTTTTATCGTGAGATTAATCTTTCCCCTTCTCAGGCCTGGCAGGCTTATCAATTCGAAGAATACCGTTATCCTGAGGATATGCCACCGCAAGCTGCGGATGATATTGAGCTGAACCAGCTCAAACGTACGCATTATGGTCTCAATGTCAGTGTGGATCTGACTGATTTTATGGCAATACATAAACTGAAATGGGAAAACTTGTTCCTGGGTTTATCTGCTGTTTTAAAAACCTCGCAAGGTGATCAATACTATGCCATGCAGCATAGTAGTCCTCAGGCAGATTTTCATAATAAACGTGACTGGTTGCATGTGTTTTAAATAGATTGACGCTGTGCATCAGCTATTTAAAGTGTAACAGGCGAATAAAACGTGAGACTTAAAGTCTCACGTTTTTGTTTATTGCTCAACAATGATTGATCCTCTGTATCATTATTTTAGATTTTTTATCGTTTTCAACGTCCATATTTTAATGATGCAGATGATGCTGTTCCTGAATGGATTTCACAGCAGCATAAAGAATAAAAGCAAAAGTAATGATTATCAGAAGAATGGTCCCAAACACCAGTCCCAGTACTCCCAGACATAATACGATTACACCCAGATAAAGTATGCGCCCTAATCCGCTTTCCAGATTCAGTAGCATGATCAATATCAGTAAAATAAGTACACCTACAAAATGCTGTTGCATCGTGACCCCCTTTAATTGTTATTGTGAGTCCGTTTTGCTGCATAAAGACAAAGGAGAACATTTGATTGTTCTCCTTTTTAAATAGCGGCCTTTCAGCGCAGCCTAACTTTTCAGCTCAGGAGTTTTGTCTGAGCTCTCTGTTTTCACCACGGGTTTGACTTTTTTCAGTACTTCAATGGTACTATCCTTAGAACGTTTAAAAGTATCGGTCAGATGTTCCTTATGCTTGGTCGAAATCTGACTGACATCTTCTTTCAGCTCTTTACCCAGATTGGATAAGTCTTCGACGACAGCGTTGAATTCTGTCTTGATAAAGCTTTTCAATTCGGTTAATTCTTTCTGCGAACCGAAAATCTGCTCCTTCAAAGTATCAATACGCTGTAACACTTCCTGCTTAAATTGACGCAATTGTTCCTGCACAGTATCGCTTAACTGTTTGGCTTCAACTTCAAGCTTTTCCTTACTTTCCTCGATGGTTTCAATTGCCTGATCTTTAGCCTCGACTGCTACTTTTTCAAGCTTCTCGGCAGTTTCAGTGACCACGCTCGGAGTGATTTTTTTAGATGTAGTAGATTTAGGTGCTGTAGCCATTTGTCTTGTTCCTATTGTTATATCGACTAAGCTATATTAGTAGATTTGATAAAAATTAAGATTTGATTTGTCTGACAATTATTAATTGCTTACATTTTTTCACATTGCTTACAAAACAGACTTCCATGCAAAAAGCAAGCCATTTATCTCATACTTTCGCTGCAAAGCCGTTGGACTTTAGGGGTCGTTCTGCGTATAATGCCGTGTTAAGTTCAAGCGAGCAGACATAGGAGGGTAGGTTTAAAAATTAGCCTTCCTTTTTTTTCGTCTTCTCGCTTTTTTACAGCCTAAATTTCAGGAGCTTTGGTTTGAGCACCCCAGCAATTTTAGCCCTTGCCGACGGAACTATCTTTAAAGGTACTTCGATTGGCGCATCGGGTAGTACGACTGGTGAAGTCGTTTTCAACACTGCCATGACTGGCTATCAAGAAATTTTGACTGACCCGAGTTATGCACAGCAACTTGTGACACTGACTTACCCACATATCGGTAACACAGGCTGTAATGAAGAAGACGCTGAATCAGGTCGTATTCATAAGGTTTGGGCGAACGGATTGATCATTCGTGACCTGCCTTTACTGCACAGTAACTTCCGTTCAACCCAATCATTAGCTGAATATTTGGTACAACACAATGTTGTGGCAATTGCGGATATCGACACGCGTAAATTGACACGTATCTTACGTGACAAAGGTGCGCAAAATGGCTGTATCCTTGCTGGCGAAAATATCACTGAAGCTGAAGCGCTTGAAAAAGCACGTGCATTTGGTGGTTTAAACGGTTTAGACCTGGCAAAAGAATGTTGCGACCCTGAAGGTTTTGAATGGACTGAAGGCTCTTGGACATTAGGCAAAGGTTTCTCTCAACCAGAAGCTAAATTCCATGTTGTTGCATACGATTACGGTGTCAAAACCAACATCTTACGTATGCTCGCAGACCGCGGTTGTAAACTGACTGTTGTGCCGGCGCAAACTCCTGCTGCTGATGTACTTGCACTGAATCCAGATGGTGTGTTCCTTTCGAACGGTCCTGGTGATCCGGCTGCATGTGACTACGCAATTGAAGCTGTAAAAACAATTATAGAAACCACTGAAATTCCAGTATTTGGTATCTGCCTGGGTCACCAGATCCTTGCGCTTGCAAGTGGTGCTAAAACCTTAAAAATGCCTCACGGCCACCACGGTGCGAACCATCCTGTACAAAATCTTGATAACGGTACAGTGATGATTACTTCTCAAAACCATGGCTTCGCAGTCGATGAAAGCAATCTGCCTGATGTGTTGCGTGTAACGCATCGCTCACTGTTTGATGGCACCAACCAAGGTATCCATCGTACAGACAAACCTGCGTTCAGCTTCCAGGGTCACCCTGAAGCAAGCCCGGGTCCACATGACTGCGCACCATTGTTCGATCATTTCATCGAACTTATCGAAGCATCTAAGAAGTAATTAAGGAAGCATCATGGCTAAACGTACTGACATTAAAAGCATCTTGATTATTGGTGCTGGTCCGATTGTCATCGGTCAAGCATGTGAGTTTGACTACTCAGGTGCTCAAGCATGTAAAGCCCTTCGTGAAGAAGGTTACCGCGTTATTTTGGTCAACTCGAACCCAGCGACCATCATGACCGACCCAACCATGGCAGATGCAACTTACATTGAGCCAATTACTTGGCAAACTGTTGCAGCGATCATTGAGAAAGAACGTCCAGATGCTGTTCTTCCAACCATGGGTGGTCAAACGGCATTGAACTGTGCCCTTGCCCTCGATGAGCACGGCATTTTAGAGAAATTCAATGTTGAATTGATCGGTGCAACCAAAGAAGCGATTGAAAAAGCTGAAGACCGTAAACTGTTCGACCAGGCAATGCGTAAAATTGGTCTTGAATGTCCAAAAGCTGACGTTGCTGAGTCAATGGAACATGCTTTAGAAATTCAAGCACGTTTCGGCTTCCCAGTAATTATCCGTCCATCATTCACCATGGGTGGTTCTGGTGGCGGTATCGCATACAACAAAGAAGAATTTATCGAGATTTGTGAACGTGGTTTCGATCTTTCTCCGACTAAACAATTATTGATTGATGAATCTTTAATTGGCTGGAAAGAATACGAGATGGAAGTTGTTCGTGACAAAAACGACAACTGTATCATTGTATGTACCATTGAAAACTTTGATCCAATGGGCGTACACACTGGTGACTCAATCACTGTTGCCCCTGCTCAAACGCTTACAGATAAAGAATTCCAGTTACTACGTAACGCTTCTCTAGCAGTTCTTCGTGAAATTGGTGTTGAAACAGGTGGTTCTAACGTACAGTTCGGTATTTGTCCAAATACTGGTCGTATGGTCGTGATCGAGATGAACCCACGTGTATCACGTTCATCTGCACTTGCTTCTAAAGCAACTGGTTTCCCGATTGCAAAAATCGCAGCGAAACTGGCTGTAGGTTATACCCTTGATGAGTTGAAAAACGACATTACTGGCGGTACAACGCCTGCATCGTTCGAACCTGCAATCGACTACGTTGTAACCAAGATTCCTCGTTTCAACTTCGAAAAATTCCCACAAGCTGATGCGACACTGACGACTCAGATGAAATCTGTCGGTGAAGTGATGGCGATTGGCCGTAACTTCCAGGAATCTGTACAAAAAGCCCTTCGTGGTCTTGAAGTGGGCGCTTCTGGTTTTGACGAAAAGGTTGAAGTGGGTGCTGAAGGCGCGCGCGACAAAATCTTGCAAGAACTTAAAGTGCCAGGTCCAGAGCGTATCTGGTACGTGGGCGATGCATTCCGTCACGGCTTTACTTTAGACGAAGTATTCGCTGCAACGAACATTGACCGCTGGTTCTTGATTCAAATCGAAGACATCATCAAAACTGAAAACCAAATCAAAACTTTAGGTTTTGGCGACTTGAATGCGGACAACATCCGTGGATTCAAACGTAAAGGTTTATCAGATCTTCGCATTGCAGACTTGATGGGTATTTCACAAAAGCAATTCCGTAAACATCGTTGGAACCTGGGCGTAACTCCAGTTTACAAACGTGTCGATACATGTGCTGCAGAATTCGAATCTGATACAGCTTACATGTACTCAACTTACGATGAAGAATGTGAAGCAAATCCATCGAACAAAGACAAGATCATGGTGATCGGCGGTGGCCCTAACCGTATCGGTCAAGGTATCGAGTTCGATTACTGCTGTGTACACGCTGCCCTGGCTATGCGTGAAGACGGCTATGAAACGATCATGGTAAACTGTAACCCTGAAACTGTTTCTACGGATTACGACACTTCAGATCGTTTGTACTTCGAACCGATCACTTTAGAAGACGTTTTAGAAATCGTACGTATCGAGAAGCCTAAAGGCATTATCGTTCAGTACGGTGGTCAAACACCTTTGAAATTGGCTCGTGCTCTAGAAGAAGCCGGTGCGCCAATCATTGGTACATCACCTGACGCGATTGACCGTGCAGAAGACCGTGAACGTTTCCAGCAAATGATTCAACGTCTGCAACTTCGTCAACCGAACAACAGCATTGTAAAATCTGCTGAAGAAGGTATGGCTGAAGCATCTAAAGTCGGCTACCCGCTTGTAGTACGTCCTTCTTACGTCCTTGGTGGTCGTGCGATGGAAATCGTGTACAACGACGAAGAACTCAAACGCTACTTACGTGATGCGGTTCAAGCATCTAACGAAGCGCCTGTTCTTCTTGACCGTTTCTTAGATGATGCGATCGAAGTTGACGTGGACTGCGTATCTGACGGTAAAGACGTGGTGATCGGCGGTATCATGCAGCACATTGAGCAAGCGGGTATTCACTCAGGCGACTCGGCATGTTCGATTCCTCCTTACTCTCTATCTAAAGAGATTCAGGACGAAATGCGCCGTCAAACCGTGGCTATGGCAAAAGAACTTGGCGTAATCGGTTTGATGAACGTTCAGTTTGCTGTCAAAGGTGAAGACGTTTACATCCTGGAAGTGAACCCACGTGCATCACGTACTGTGCCATTCGTTTCTAAATGTATCGGCGAATCTTTAGCGAAAGTTGCTGCACGTTGTATGGCGGGTCAATCTCTAGAATCTCAAGGATTCACCTCAGAGATTATTCCTGAGCACTTCTCTGTCAAAGAAGCCGTGTTCCCATTCAACAAGTTCCCTGGTGTTGACCCGATCCTTGGCCCTGAGATGAAATCGACTGGCGAAGTGATGGGCGTTGGTAAAACATTTGGTGAAGCGTTCTATAAAGCTGTTTTAGGTGCAAACGAGCGTTTACCAGGTCTTCCAACTGAAGGCGAAGTGAAACACGCATTTATCTCTGTACGTGACTCAGATAAACCACGTGCAGCGGGTATCGCAAAACAATTGATTGACCTAGGCTTCAAGATTCTTGCAACTGATGGTACATTTAAAGTGATTAGCGATGCTGGTCTTGAATGTGAACGTGTCAATAAAGTAACTGAAGGTCGTCCTAACATTGTGGACCGTATTAAAAACGGCGAAATCCACCTTGTGATTAACACGACTGAAGGCAAAAAGGCACAAGAAGACTCATTCTCGATCCGTCGTTCAGCACTTCAAGGTAAAGTGTATAACACAACTACATTGAATGGTGCGGATGCAGTATGCCAAGCTTTAGCAATTAAATTGCCGATGGATGTATATCGTTTGCAAGACCTAACTAAAGGTTAATTCACTTCCAAGAAGTCCCGCCACCTTCTTGGTGGCGGGCTTTTTTTTATTTATAGATTTTATATCTTTCAACTGACTTTTGAGGGACAACATGCAACGTTATCCTATGACACCTGAAGGCAAAATTGCCTTAGAGAAAGAATTACACCAACTGAAAACAGTGGATCGTCCACGTATCACAGCTTCAATTGCAGAAGCGCGTGAACACGGCGACTTAAAAGAAAATGCAGAATACCATGCAGCACGTGAACAGCAAGGCTTCTGTGAAGGTCGTATTCAGGACATCGAAGGCAAACTGGGTGCAGCTCAGGTGATCGACGTAAAAGAACTTGAACAGAATGGTCGTGTGGTTTTTGGTGTAACGGTCACGATTGAAAATCTGGATACTGAAGAACAGAAAACCTATAAAATTGTAGGTGATGACGAAGCAGACTTTAAGATTAACAAGATCTCTGTGAACTCGCCAATTGCACGTGGTCTTTTAGGTAAAAACGAAGGCGACGATGTGAAAATCAATACACCAAACGGTGAAGTTGAATACGAAATTGTGAAAGTTGAATATCTTTAAAATTTAAAGCTGTTTAATTTAAAGCCCCTCGATTGAGGGGTTTTTTACCTTTATCTGCTTCCTACAAACGAATTAGCTCTGGGCTTCTTTTAAAAACCCCGATGCAAATAAATTAAATGCATGTAAAGCCTCAGGGAGTACCTGCTCAGGATGTTCGCTAGAAGCCACCCAGAGGGCTGCATTCATTGCAGCACCATTTAAAAATACCGCAGCAGCTTCCGGATCAACTGTTTTAATTCGATCTGCTACCAATAATTGCTCAACACATTCACGCGTGGACTGCAAACATCTGTTTTGACTTGGCCAGTGTGCAGGATCACCCAATACCGCAGGCCCATCGCGCAATACAATGCGCTGGAATTCAGAGTTTAAGGCATTTTGAATATAGGTCCGCCCTTCCAGCATCAATCCTTCCCACAGATCATCAGGCTGCTCCAGATGCTGCTGGGCAGATGAAGCCATTTCCGAATCGATCTGGTCGACCACTGCAGCAAACAAGCCTTTTTTATCGCGAAAATGATGATACAACGCTCCACGGGTCAGCCCTGCTTCTGCCGTGAGCTTATCCATTGAAGTGTCTGCATAACCATATTCTGCAAACGTACGACGTGCCACTTCAATCAGTTTCTTGCGGGTTTCCGCCATTTTTTGTTCACGAACAGACATGAATTACTTTACCTCATCATCACAAAAATTTTAATTGACATACGGACCGTATGTCAATTATGTTTACATACGATGCGTATGTGAAAGTTAAATTGCTTTCACTCACTTGTAAATTAGATATTGAATGAGGATAGTCATGACTAGAACTGCGATATTTCCCCAAGACCGCCATGCCCTGTATGAACAGCATGGTTATTCTGCTGCGATCAAATCGGAAGACTTACTGTTTGTATCGGGTCAGGTCGGTAGCCGTGAGGATGGTTCTCCAGAACCAGATTTCGAAAAACAGGTAGAACGGGCTTTTGAAAATTTAGCTGCGACATTGGCAGCAGCTGGTTGTACTTTTGATGATATTGTCGATGTCACCACTTTTCACACCGACCCAGAAGTACAGTTTGAAAGTATTATGAAAGTTAAGCAGCAAGTGTTTAATCAAAAGCCTTATCCAAACTGGACGGCTGTTGGCGTGACCTGGCTGGCAGGTTTTGATTTTGAAATTAAAGTCATTGCCCGTATTCCTCGTAGCACTTAAGCAAGGTCAGCACGTGCTTTAATATTCGATTCACTGGCTGAATTAAGATTGTTGATTCAGCTTAAAGTCCAATTCGGTATAATGATGCATTCCTTGTGGTTATAGCCTCCTCATGTCTGAAAAGTTAATTAATTCTCCTGTGAATCACTGGTGTGAATTCGAGTTCATCTCAAAAACGGTGAAGAATCCCAACATTCATATCAAAGGGAATTATTCGTATTATTCGGCCTATTGGGATCAGGGGTTTGAGCGTTGTGTAGTGCGTTATTTACATGACAGGCCTGCAACGTCTGAGAAGCCCATCGACCAGCTCTATATCGGTAATTTTGTCTGTTTTGGTGCTGAGTGCGTGATTATGATGGGTGGCAATCAACTCCACCGTACCGACTGGATTTCAGCGTTTCCATTCGATACACGCAGTTTTGTACCTGCTGGCGATACTATTATTGGCGATGGCTGTTGGATTGGCTCACGCGCTTTGATTATGCAGGGTGTGAACCTTGGTGAAGGCGCGGTAGTGGCGACAGGCGCAGTCGTGACCAAAGATGTGCCACCATATGCAGTTGTCGGTGGTGTACCTGCAAAAATTATTAAATACCGTTTTCCACAAGAAGATATAGAAAAAGTACTCTCTCTAAAAATCTATGATATAGATGAAAAGCAGTTTTTAAAAATGCGCGAGCAGTTGCAGACGGATGATTTAAAAATTATTAATGAGTACCTAAAAAATAAAAAAACTATATAATTAATATTAAGTTAAATGGCTTAATTTTAAATGGATACTTTACAAGAAAAAATTTATCAAACATATGGAACGGCAAGAATTTTTGAGGCAAGAGTAAAAATACTTTCATTAAAAATGAGAGTATTAAATTTCGTAGGACTAGGGTGTGTTGACACTTTTAGCTTAAAAAAATAGCGAAGTAGTAAAATCAAATCGCCAAACCCAATTTTACTATTCGCTATGCCTCGTAC
>NZ_JAMXXO010000023.1:0-37787 GCF_024129115.1 Acinetobacter lwoffii | reverse complement strand
GCAGGATCAAACCAAATGGCAATATTTCCGCGACTCATGAGTGCTCGGTTATATGCGGGCCAATTGGTTGTGCGGTAGATTTTGTGTGTAGGCTTCTTCATTTGAAAATTATATCGCTGAAAAAGCCTTTACAGATAGGTTTGTGCAACAAAGCCACACCACGTTAAAATTTGAAAATAAGTAATCTTAAATAAAGGCGCTCTAGCGCCTTTATTTTTATTCAATGCTTCCTTTTTTGTGCTGTCACTGTACAGCCTACCGAAGCACTGATAATCGTGGCCAATGCCAGCCACTGTGTCCACAACAAGGTTTCACCCAGAAACAATAGGCCTGAGAGTGCGGCAATAGCGGGTTCCAAACTCATCAAGGTGCCGAAACTCAGTGCGCTTAAATTACGCAGGGCAATCATTTCCAGTGTGAAAGGCAGGGCATTGGCTAGTACTGCCAAAGCCACAAGATACAGCAAACTCATCGGTTCAAAAGTATGTGCCGGCATGCCTGCAAAGAGCGCAATCGGCATCAAAACCAGCATACCGACAAACATGCCTAAGCAGACAGTATGATTGCCAGAAACGCCTGAAGGTCTTTGGCCGGCAACGATATATAAGGCCCAGCAGGCACCTGCACCCAAGGCGAATGCCATCCCAATCGGGTCAAGCGGCTGGGCAGCCTGATCAAAAGGGAACAGTAGAATTAGCCCTAGAATCGCCAGTCCGACCCAGACAAAGTCGAATTTCTGACGTGCATAAAACAGGGCAACACTTAAGGGGCCAATAAATTCAAAAGAGACGGCAATCCCCAGCGGCAGGCGATCAATCGACAGGTAAAACAGTAGATTCATGCCAGCCAGGGCAAGGCCATAACTGATAATGGCCGGCCACTTGATCTGTCTGAAATGGATTTTCCAAATTTTAAAAATCAGTGCCAAAATCATAGCGCCTAACAGCAGACGCATTGCGGAAACAGTCAGAATGGGAAATTGACCGAACAGATATTTGGCAAAGGAGCCACTGCTTTGCATACTGATCATGGCGATCAACAGAATCAGCGGCGCTTGCACCATCGGTGCGATTTTAAAATTCAGCATGACTAAATAGGTTTCGATTGCTCGAATAGCGGAAGAGCAGCATAAGCTGAAAAAGGTTTAAAAATACAAACCTTAAAAATAAAAAACCACAGCCCGAGAGCTGTGGTTTTTTTACAATATTGAATTAGAACAATACGCGTGCGCGGATTGTACCTTCAACATTCGAAAGCATATCAAGTGCTTCATGAGATGCAGCAGCATCGACATCCATCACCAGGTAACCGACATCACCTTTAGTCATCAGTGACTGACCAGAGATGTTGATGCCTTGTTCAGCAAACAGGTTGTTGATCTTAGACAACACGCCCGGAATATTTTGGTGGATGTGCAGTAAACGGTGTTTGCCTTCAGTCAATGGCAATGCGATTTCTGGGAAGTTCACCGCAGAAAGTGTCATACCCTTGTCAGAATAAGCTACGAATTTCTCAGCTACTTCCAGACCGATGTTCGCTTGCGCTTCCATGGTCGAACCGCCCACATGCGGAGTCAGGATTACGTTTGGCAGGTTGCGCAGTGGAGAAACAAATTCTTCACCGTTTGCTTTAGGTTCTTTCGGGAATACGTCAACCGCAGCACCAGCAATGTGACCAGATTTGATCGCATCTGCCAGGTCTTCGATCACGACACAGGTACCACGTGCCGCGTTAATGAAGATTGAACCTTCTTTCATTTGCGCGAACTGATCTTTAGTCATGAAGTTACGTGTAGACGGAACATCAGGAACGTGTAGGGAAACCACATCGGCATTTGCCAAAAGTTCGCCCAAGCTACCGACTTGACGTGCATTACCTAAAGGCAATTTAGTCACTGTATCGAAATAGATCACTTTCATACCCATGCTTTCAGCAAGTACAGAAAGTTGTGAACCAATTGAACCGTAACCTACGATACCTAAAGTTTTACCACGTGTTTCGAACGAACCAACTGCAGATTTGTTCCAGCCGCCTGTGTGTGTGTCTGCTGATTTTTCAGGTACACGGCGTAGAAGAAGAATTGCTTCAGCAAGTACAAGTTCAGCCACTGAACGCGTATTTGAGTAAGGTGCGTTAAAGACTGGAATACCGCGACGCATTGCAGCATCCAGGTTCACCTGGTTGGTACCGATACAGAAACAACCGACAGCAATCAGTTTGTTCGCAGCTTCAAAGACTTCTTCAGTCAGTTGAGTACGGGAACGAATACCGATGAAGTGAGCATCTTTGATCGCTTCTTTCAACGCTTCACCCTCAAGCGCAGTTTTACGATAGTCGATGTTGGTATATCCAGCAGCATTTAGAGTGTCGATTGCATTCTGGTGAACGCCTTCTAACAACAAGAAACGGATTTTATCTTTAGGTAGAGATAGATGTTGGCTCATTACGGCTCCGCTACAAAGGCCAAATTTAGTCGCGGTATAATAGCACAGGAAAAGCGCACTTATACATTTCCTTAATGACGCTCACATCAGCTATTCTGGCAAGATATATTGATAATAATGATCATGGTGTTTGATTTAAATCTGCATTTTCAAAGGTATATTATCAAAATTGTCATTTTTCGCGGGAAACACCAAAAAATAGCTTATAATATTGCGCCATGCTTTTAAAGCAGCGTGATCCGGTGCTTTAATAATCATGTTTCGCCTGATTTGTATCCATGTTTTTATGCGTAAAAAATGTGCAAATGAACCAGCGAAGTCTCTCTTGTTTAAATCATGCTAGGTCTGCAAACGATGAATGCTCCAGTCGCTTTAACCCCTGAGTTATTGACCCAATTGACTGCAATTGTGGGTGAAAACCGTATTAAAACCGATACGGACAGCCTCCAGAATTGGGGTCGCGATCATACGAAGCACTTTGATCCAAACCCGTCAGTCGTCGTTTTTCCGTCGTCAACTGAGCAAGTTCAAGACATCGTAAAATTGGCGAACCAATTTAATGTTGCAGTGACTCCATCGGGTGGTCGTACCGGTCTTTCTGCAGGTGCTGTCGCAGCCAATGGCGAGATCGTGGTCAGCATGGACAAGATGAACCAGATTCTGGAATTCTTCCCGGCAGACCGCATGGTGCGCGTACAGGCAGGTGTGGTGACTGAACAGTTACAGAACTATGCTGAAGAGCAGGGCATGTATTACCCAGTTGACTTTGCTTCGGCAGGTTCATCGCAAATTGGCGGTAACATCGGCACCAATGCTGGCGGCATTAAAGTGATTAAATATGGCATGACCCGTAACTGGGTGCTTGGCCTGACTGTGGTGACGGGTAAGGGCGATGTATTGCGTCTGAACAAAGGCATGATCAAGAATGCAACCGGTTATGCGCTTCAACATTTATTTATTGGTGGTGAAGGGACGCTGGGTCTGGTGACTGAAGCAGAAATCAAGCTTGAACGTCAACCGCAAGACCTGCAAGTGATGGTACTGGGTGTGCCTGACTTTGATGCGATCATGCCGTTATTGCATGCCTTCCAGGCGAAAATTGACCTGACTGCATTTGAGTTCTTTGGTGAACTGGCGATGCAGAAAGTCTTGGCCCATGGTCACGTGCAACGTCCATTTGAAACTGAATGCCCATTCTATGTATTGCTTGAGTTTGAAGCGCCGTTTGAACCGATTATGGACAAGGCGATGGAAATCTTCGAGCATTGCATGGAACAAGGTTGGGTGCTGGACGGCGTAATGAGCCAAACCCTGGATCAGGTAGAAAGTTTATGGCGTTTACGTGAAGATATTTCTGAATCTATCGCGCCATTTATTCCATACAAAAATGACATTTCCGTTCTGATCACGCACGTTCCTGCATTCATTAAAGAAATTGATGCGATTGTATCGACGAATTACCCAGACTTTGAAATCTGCTGGTTCGGTCATATCGGTGACGGTAACTTGCACTTAAATATCTTAAAACCTGCTGATTTGTCTAAAGATGAATTCTTTGCCAAATGTCAGGTGGTGAACAAGTATGTCTTTGATACCGTGAAAAAATATGACGGTTCAATTTCTGCGGAACATGGTGTGGGCATGACCAAGAAGCCATATCTTGAATATTCGCGTTCGGCGGAAGAAATTGAATATATGAAAGCCCTGAAAAAAGTGTTCGATCCAAATGGCATCATGAACCCGGGTAAACTTTTCGATCTTTAATCGGTCGGAATTGAAAAAAGCGCATCGAAAGGTGCGCTTTTTTATTGCTGTGTAAATACAGTTACAGAGTCTAAATGGTTTTGTACTAAGAAGCTCGGCATGATGGGTTGGAATAAGAATGACGATAAAGGGTTAAATAATATGTTCCGGATATTGGCAGTCGCAACTCTCGCTTTTGGTATATTGGGTTCAGGCTGTGCAACTGCTCAACAGGTCATTGCAAAGGTACAGTCGTCTTCGGACACGCCTTTGGAACAGGTTTTACAATTAAGACCGGATTTACGCAAGGAACTGGCAACGGTTGAATTACGGCAGTTCTTTGACAAGGTAGAGTCGCCCACGATTGGACAGGTCAAAGTCACTGAAACCGGTTTAATGGATGATTCGGTACATTCGGTACAGACCATTTATTATTTTAAACGGGAAGATAACAGCTGGATGCTGGAAAACACCGAGAAGTTGTATCGTTGTGCAAGAGGTTCAAATACCAAGACTTTCCAGAAAGCGGTCTGTCCATAATAGTGTTTGATCTTTAGGCAGTTTTTGGTTAAAAGCGTATCTAGGTGATGCGCTTTTTTATTTTTGGGGAACTATAAAAATGAATATTTTAATTGTGGGGAATGGTTTTGATTTGTCGCATTATTTGCCGACGAAGTATGACCATTTTATGGATGTCATGGAGGCTATTGAAAATAAAGAATTAGGTAAGCCTCTTAATGATTTAGTGACAAGTCATTTCGAAAACGTAGGTGACCTTATTGTTAAATTTTTACAATTGAAGAAAGCAATTAATCCTCAGACTTATGAAATGAATTTTGATGAACTTTTTAGTCAGTGTCGAGATAGGAATTTTATTACGAAAACAAAGCAAATTTACGTGACAGATAATATTAAGTTATCCTTTGAAAAAATTGTAGAAATCCAATTTCTATTAAAAAATAATGCTTGGTATCAATATTTTAAGAATCATGTGAAAGAGATAAAAACATGGATCGATTTCGAACAAAAAATTTATGAAGCGTTGAGAGCTATAAGTATATTCATAGATAAGATAAATGAAAAAATTGATGAGATTGGTTACTGCTCCGACCATATTAATCATTCTGGAGAATGTGAAAAAAGTCAAATTTTTATAAAAGCTGAATACTGTAAAATTTTAGAAAGTTTAAATCTTTTAAAATCAGGCTATTATGGAGATGGTGAGGATGAGGATGAATATGGAAGAAAATTCACGAGACCTTATGAAACTGGTAATGGTTTCGATGATTATAGGTTTTATATCAAGGATGAAATTAATTCCTATAAACATGGATATCAGAAAATTGATGAGCACATAATCTTAGAAAATTTGCAAAAATCTTTAGATAACTTTATAGAAATATTTAATCTATATTTAACATTAGTTGTGGATAATTTAGATCCTAAAGTTGATTTTATGATTAATAAAAGTGATTGGATAAATCTAGATCAAATTTATTCATTCAACTACACTAATAGCTTCTTAAGATTTTATAAATTAATTCAGATTGATTTTTTACATGGACAACTTGGTGAAGACCAAAATATAGTTTTAGGTGTATCAGAAATTGAAAATGAATCAATAAAAAAAATAAAGGCATATGGGTTCACTAAATATCACCAAAAAATTTTAAAAAATACACAATATATTTTTTTACATGATCTAAAAAATCAAATTAAAAATTTAACTGATACTATTGATGAGACAAGAAAAAGTCTTCTTGATGATTGGAAGACAAATGAGATGAAGGATAGTGATAGAAACTTTATTCAAGTAAATAGACAAAAATTGGAACAATTAAAAGGAAAAATATTTATTTGGGGGCACTCTCTCGATATCTCAGATAAAAATTATATCAATGAAATATTTGAAATGAATGAAAGTGAGAAATTTTTTGAAGTAATAGTCTTTTATCATAATAAACAAGCAAACTTTGAGTTGTTAGCTAATTTAATTCATATATTAGGTAAGGATAAAATTGAATTTTGGATGAAAAATAAGTGGCTTAAATTTGAGCCTAATCCTGAAGTAAATTTTCAAACTGAAAACAAAATAGAGTTAGAGCAAGTATCCTGAAACTGAAGAAGTAAATCTGCTAAAATTTCTTCTTTCTATTTTAGACAAAGTTCAGTCTGTTAAAACGGGCAGACTGACAATAAAAACTCCCATGCAAAATATCCAGACCCAAAAACTGACTCGTGCCACACTCATGTTTCCGCTGGCACTGGTCCTATTTGAATTCTCAGTCTATATCTGTAATGACCTGATTCAGCCGGCCATGCTGTCGATTACCCGTGACTTTGGGGTAAGCAGTTCTTGGGCGCCATCTTCCATGTCCTTTTTCCTGTTGGGTGGGGCATTTGTCGCAGCGATTCTGGGACCTTTGTCCGATCGTCTTGGACGTAAAATGGTACTGCTGGGTGGTGTGGCATTTTTCACGATTAGCTGTCTGGCTATTTTATTAACACCCAATATCGAAAGTTTCTTATTCCTGCGCTTTTTACAGGGCTTTGGCCTGTCCTTTATTACCGCCGTTGGTTATGCCGCCATTCAGGAAAGCTTTGAAGAGCGTGATGCCATCAAAGTCATGGCACTGATGGCCAATGTGTCTTTGCTGGCACCTTTGCTAGGACCAGTGCTGGGTGCCTTTATGATTGATCATATCTCTTGGCATTGGGGCTTTATCGGTATCGCATTTCTGTCATTTCTGAGCTGGTTCGGCCTGAAAGCCAAAATGCCAAACCTGAACGTCAGTATTCCCAGACAGCCGGTCAGCTATATTCTGGATGACTTTAAACAGGTTTTAAAAAATAAACGCTTTGTGATCATGACTGTAGCCTTGCCTTTGGTGAGTCTGCCCTTGATGTTATGGATTGCCCTGTCACCCGTGATTCTGGTCGAGCAATTTGGATTCAGTAGTGTGCAATATGGTCTGGCGCAGTTTCCGGTCTTGGGCGGTCTGATTGCAGGTAATCTGATTCTGCTGAAAATTATCGATAAAATACCGCTGGGCAAAACCGTATTATTGGGTCTGCCATTGATGCTGTTAGGTGCAGGTTTATTGATGTTGGGCTTATTGATTCCAGAGTATTTTGTCCATTGCCTGATTATCGGTACCACCTGTATCAGTCTCGGTGAGGGCGTAAGTTTCTCGGTACTATACCGTTTTGCACTGATGTCTTCAGAAGTGTCCAAAGGTACGGTGGCTGCGACGGTTTCTATTATCCTGATGCTCAGCTTTTTTGTGGTAATTGAAGCAGTAAGAATGGCATATGAAGCTTATGATATCTGGGCCTACTGTGCTGCCTCTTTGATTCTGATTGCACTCTGGTTTACTTTGCCACGCATGCAACTCAAACAGTTAATGCTGGAAAGACAGGAGCGTGGGGAGTTTTGATTCCTTATTAAGGGAAATTATAAATTATTGAAATCATATGTTCAGTATTGAATTTCCCTCTCCTTTTAGGAGAGGGCTAGGGTGAGGTTAAGTATTTAATAAGTTCCCTCTCTCTAACTCTCTCCCAAAGGGAGAGAGAATTTTCTTTTGACTGATCTAATTATATTAGGATTCTACAATTAAGCTTCAGCGGGCTGTTCCAGCTTCTTTAGTTTCATATCAAACAGGAATGGACCGAAAGGCAGAATCGAAGCGATTAAACCCAGCACAAACATGCTGAGAGACCATTTCTGTTTTTCACATACCGCAAATAATACCCCCAGAAACAATACAAAAAGTACGCCATGACCCATACCGATATATTTCACTAAAATCGGATTATCCATCATATATTTCACTGGCATCGCGATAAATAACAGCAGCAGGAATGAAATCCCTTCAAGCAAACCGACCAGACGCAAAGTTTTGATGTTCATAATACATATTGATTTAACCGAATTAGTTCTGAGTGTACCGAATATCACCTGAATATTGAATCTTAATAATAAAGATATATTCAATATTTTTAATAAGTTATAACCAAGTAAGGCAGTTGGTTATTTAATCTCGGCACCTAATAATTCGTGACGTAATTTTAGTAATTCCGGTAAGGTTTCCAACAATAAACTGATCTGTTTCAACACCAAAAGCAGATGTGCTGACTGGTTTTCCTGGGTACTTAAGCGTTGAATTTCTGCCAGTTTATGATCGATGTCGTAGGTATCTAAAGGCTGTTGTTGCAGCAATACCCCAGTTAAGGTTTGCTGGCACCAGTGCATTAAATCCAGAATTTGTGTATCAGTAACCTGCTCACGGTGACTCCCCAATGCTGCAATATAACTGAGTTGGCTATGACTATAGACCAGATAGCGAAAGGCACTTTTGACCAGTTGCGGATCTGGATTCGGTTCGGTACTCAGGCTTGAAATCATGCTGGATAAATCAATCTGTGCATTGTGGGCCAGACGCCGTGCAGTCCGGTAAGCAATACTGTTATCTTTACCGTTTCGATATTGCTCGACCACTGCAGAAAAATAGTTCAGTGTTGCATGTGATGATTTTTTGATATTGCTGGAAATATTACGAAAATTCCAGTCAGGCCAGATCCAGCTTACTGCCATCCAGGCAATCAGACAGCCTATGAGGGTATCAATGATACGTGGCAAAATGATCGCGTAACCGGCACCTTTCAGGTTGAAGATCAGGAGTACCATCAATGTCGCCATGAGAGTGGCCATGGCATATTTTTTGGAACGTAGATAGAAAAAACCGACACCAAAAATTACTGTCAAGAATAACTGTCCTTCGACACTTGGTACAAAATACAGGATGGGAACACCCAGTATCACCCCCAATAACGTTCCGAGAGTTCGCAATTTGAGCCGGCTTTTGGTGGCAAAATAACTGATCTGACAGACAAAAAGGCTGGTCAGTAAAATCCAGTAGCCATTTTTCGCAAAGGGTAATAATGAAATGGCATAGCCGACTAGAAACACAATGGCAATCCGCACCGCATGCCGAAAGAGTGCCGATTGCGGACTCAAGTGCGGTTTGAGTTTCAGCCAGAAATCTGTGCTATCGCGAATATCATCATCAAACAGACTCAGGTCATCAAAATGCTGCTGATAGCGTGGCTTATACAGCGCCTGTTGATCATGCAGGTGTTGTAACTGCTCATATACACTCAGCAGATTGGCCAGAATAAGCTGTAAATTTTTAACTTCAATATTTTGTGGGTGTTGAGCAATCCAGTCCTGCATCGACTCCTGTAAATGTTTTAATGCCAGTTCATCATCTGTAGACAGGTAAAATTTCTCATTGCGCAGTACACATTCTGCCAAATGCTGACAGGCAAGGGCTTGCAGACGGATATTTTTCTGAATCCGGAAAATCAGGTCAGTGCGGCTAAAATGCTGTTCGATCTGTTCATAATGCAGATAATTCGCGGTGGCCTGTTCATGAATATCCTGCATCAAAAAATACAGATTCAGCCAGTAAATGGTATTACGATTGGCACGCGAAGCTTTGAGTCGGGTCAATAGCGAATCTTTGCTACGGTTAAAACTCTGAATGACTAAAGTATTTTTAAGTGACAACTCATAGAGCAGGGTTTCAACATTTGGATGCTGGTCTGGATCAAACAGTTTGGCTTTACTCAGCAGTAAATCCGACATGTGCTGCAAGCTTTGTGCGAGATTTTCCTGAACCTGCAAAGTAGGACGCAGCAGAAAAAAAAGAATAGACGTCAGGCCGTACCATAGCGCCCCAATGACAAAATAAAGCGGCTGTTCATACCAGTGCTGATATTCGCCCAGGCCGAACATGGTATAGATTGACAGTAAAATGGTGCCAAATGAAATTGTGGCATAACGTTGGCCTAAGGCACCCATTAGCATAAACAGCGCACTCGACAGTGATAGCCACAGTGCAAACCAGAATTTATGCGGAGCAAGAAATTCCAGAATACTGCTGACACTAAAAAACAGAATGATGACCAGTAACAGGTTGCGCAAACGCAGGCTTAGCCGGTCATCAAAATCAGTCAGTGCCGTGGCAATTGCCCCTAAAGTTACTGGAACGATCAAGGACTCATAACCCAGAAATTTCAGACCGAAAGTGGTACCTAAAAACACCAGCAGGATCTGCAGGCAATAAGTCATCAGCGCACTGGACTGAAAGGGCAGCAGGACAGGTTTTATAATTTTAACAAAAGTAGCAGTCGCAGGTCGGGCAGCATTCACAAGGACAGGATCCGGAAAGTAAAAACGCAAAGTTCTGAATGCAATTTAGACGCCAAAATAAAAGAAAAATCCATGAAAAAAACGAGCATAGTGCCCGTTTTTTCTATTTAGTCATTGGCATGAAGGTGTTTAGATCACACCACAGGCAATACGTTCACCGCCGCCGCCCAAGGGTAATGGGTTGTCGGAATAGTTATCGCCACCGGCATGAACCATAATCGCACGACCCTGAACATCAGCCAATTTCAGACGTGGCGCAAGCAGGGTCACACGTGCAGTTCCGTCAGTATTGACTTTCAATGCGGGTAAATCACCTAAGTGACCTGTCACTGGTGTACCGTGATGCGGTGCCTGATTTGGATTGTAATGGCTACCTGCAGCCAGTGCTGCACCCATCTTGCCGTCTTTCATGGCAGGCGCGCATGAACCATTTTCATGAATATGGAAACCGCGTTCACCCGCAGGAAGTTGTTTCAGGTTGGTACGAATGACCAGACCGGCTGGGCTGTCACTGAGTAATACGGTCCCAATCTCTTGGCCCACACCTTGAGCAGTTACAGCATTCACAGTTACTGCTCTGACCACTTCATTTGATGGGGAGGTTGATGCACAACCGGTAAAAAGTGCGGCGCTTAACGCGCAAAGTGTCGTAATTTTAAACAATGAAGACATGATTTTGGCATCCTGATCTTTATTCTGTTTTGTGAGTTCATTTAAACAGAGCAAGATCAGAAGCTCTATATAGAATCAGTACTTAAATGTTTTGTTTTGTTTAAGTCGATTCTATCTATGCTTTAAGGTGCTTTGGGCGGTGTGCCCTTGGGTTCTGGATCAATCTCATGTGCCATGGTGGCTTTAGGCATCATTAAAGGTTCATTCAGATTACTTTCATGTAACCATTCACGCCAGATTGCAAGCAGCACAGCCAGAATCACCGGGCCAATAAACACCCCGACCAGACCAAAACTGGCAATACCACCCAAGACTCCAAACATGATCAGCAGGAAAGGAATCTGGGTTGCGCCAGAAATCACCAATGGACGAATGACGTTGTCGGCGGTGCTGACAATACAGACACCCCAGACCATGACCCCAATGGCTTCAATGGTTTGTCCTTGTGAAAACAGCCATAGCGCCACCGCACTATAGGCGAGGGGTGGGCCAAAGGGAATCAGGGCAAAAATAAAGGTCACAATGGTTAAAACCATCGGATTCGGAACACCTGCAACAAAATAGCTCAGACCTGCCAATAATGACTGTGCAATCGCAGTCAGACCAACCCCATAGACCACGGCACGTGTAGTTGCAGAGATGGTAGAAAAATAATGATGTACACGGGGGCCGACCACCATTTCAAAGGCTTTACGCACCTGATTTAAAATGGTCTGACCATCACGGTAGAAGAAAAACAGCGAAAGTACCGCAAAACATAATTTAAAGATGTTTTTGCTAACTTCATTCAACACCACTTTGCCGTAATTCAGATGGCCTTGAATCCAAGTCGATACCGACAGTGCAATACTCTGCGGATCAGTATTGATTTCATTTAAGGTTCGGGTAATTTCCTTGCCCACAATCGGAAGCCCGCGAATAAAATCTGGAACATTCAGGTGACCGGAAAAAACCTGTCGCTGCAATTCAAAATACAGGTTACGACCTTCGTGCTGCAGCATGAAAATGGCGAAAATAAATGGCAGACCAAAGACCAGAATCACGGCCAAGATCATTACGGTTGCGCTTAATGTCGGTCGATTGCCGCACAGGCGTAACACCGACTGATACAAGGGCCAAGTCATATAGGCAATAATGGCTGCCCAAACTACAGGAATGATGAAATACTTGAGTATATGAAAACTCAAAAAAATCAGGATAAAGAACAATCCAAATAATAAGACTTTTTGTAATGTAGGCGCGTACTGTTGCACTGAATTTAATGACTCATTTTTTAGGTCGTGTTCAGGCATATTAACTGAAAAAAAAGCGATCGAAAATGATAGCTAGCCAAGTAGCGAGATTATTTTCCCAAAGCTATACCACGATTCAGAGGATTGACTCAAAACCACTGACTCGGATCATCAATAATGGCATTCAGTACCGGTTGCCATTGAGCCTGCAGTTCCCGGTAGATTTTCTGAGGTTTATCAAAGACGGACAGGCCTTCCATAGCCAGTCGGCTATAAGGGGCACGTTCCGAAATCCAGGCCACTGGCTGCTGGTCGATCTTGTCAAAAAACTGCTGTATGTCCTGATTGCTGGCGGCATTTGGTTTGGTACGGTTGGCCAAAAGTAAAATTTCAACCTTGCCCTTACGGATGCGTTTAATATCCTGCAAATGCTTGAGAAAACGGCGGGTTGAGTCGATGTCAAAAAAAGAAGGCTGGATCGGGATAATAATCGCATGTGCTTCACTGATCAGCTGTTCGGCATGATCGTCGGTCAAAGCACCTGGTGCATCAATAATCAGGTATTCGATCTGTTTCGGCGCATCACCAATGGACTTGCTATTGCGCCAGTCCAGACTTTGGATCTGCGCTGCCTGTGCCGGACGATGCTTGAGCCATTGCAATGTTGATTTCTGGTTGTCGGCATCGGCCAATGCCACCTTATAACCCTTTTGTGCGAGTGCTGACGCCAAACTAATGGCTGTCATGGTTTTGCCACAACCGCCTTTCTGATTCGCAACTAAAATTGTTTTCATGACTCAAGGTGATTTTATTCTGTTCCGGCCTAGCATATCATTCTTTTCAAGTATGCAAATGGCCGAAGTCCTCAACTTCAGTCGAATGCGATGCTATAAAAATCAGGCAAATTAGGAAGATTGAATGTCCATATGGATGGCCATGTTGATTGGCGCATGTATCGGGGTGGTATTGACCACTATTATTTTAAGTCAGACGCGCAATGGACGGATCAAGGCCGAATATGAGCAGTATATTGCCGAGCTGGAACTGGAGCATCAGCAGTCCCTCATTGCCGCGCAAAAACGCAGCGTGAATACCAGCCGTGCCGTTCTCAAAGGAAAAATGGCGGAACAGCTCGCGCCGATCATGCCGGAATTTCAATATCTGCCGAGTGATGCTAAGTTTCTGGGTGATCCGGTGGATTATGTGGTCTTTGATGGCTATACCGATTTTCGTGATGGCGAAGGCGACGCTGAAGATATTGAAGTGGTTTTGATTGACATTAAAAGTGGCGGAGCACGTCTGACCAAAGGCCAGCAAGCCATTGCCCGTGCGGTTCAGGAAGGGCGGGTACGTTTTGAAACCATTCGGATTGATTTTCAGGATTGACCAAAATCCAGTGAAGAATAAAAAATTATGCAAAAATTACTGATCACTGCGCTGCTGTTTATGCTAGGACTCTGGGTGTGGAATGAATTTTTTCGTGCCATTCCGCATCTGCAAGAAAAGGGCGTACTTAAAAACTTTAAAGTAGAACCCGTTAAGCGCATTTCCGCGACTTATATTGTGCATGATCACCGTTTCGTAAAACCTGATCGTCGGGTGCTGCATCAGGCCAGCCCTGTGGTGGGGCATTTTAATGATCTGGCCTATCTGAGTAATATTGATGTGCTGTTGCTGACTCAACCGCTGCCCGCTATACAGGCAAAACTGGAGTTTGATGAAGCAAAACGTTGCTATCAGCTCGAAGGACAAACCAATAAAGCGGAGCGTGACTTCGTCAATACGCATGTACAGTATTTTAGTCTGATTGCTGCCACTGAAAAAATTGCCGATCAGATTCGCCGGCTAAAATCGGGGCAGAAAATCACGCTCACTGGTGATCTGGTGACAGTTCATTCAGGCACGACTGGACAAGAATTCCGGGTCGGGACGGGCTCTGAATATCGTGCTCATTGTCAGTTGCTGCAAGTAACCCACCTTCAGCCACACTAAATATAAGATGGTCGTAAATTAGCTTCCTAGTTTACGAACACGTGCTAACAACATACGTTGGCCAATCTTGGGTATACCTTCCGCATCTACATAATTTAAAGTTTCTATTTCAAAACCGGTTTCCAGCAAGGCGGTCTCAATATCCCGATTCAGATGACAGCCATCTGCGACTTTCTTTTGAATGGGAGTGAGTAAATGTTGTAGACGCTGAATATTTAAATTTTGTCGATTCAGAACATGTTCGACCACATGTAAAGTCCCACCCGGTTGTAGCACACGATAAATTTCCTGCAGGCTCTGTTCCAGCTCTGCAATACTACAAAGCGTCCAGGTAGACACAATATTTTCCACACTATTTTCGGCAAAAGGCAAAAGTTCTACGCTGGACTGAATATGCTCAACCTGAAACCCTGCCTGTTGAATTCGCGCTTCTGCCAGTTTGAAGATCGTCGGGTTTGGTTCTAGTGCATAGACCTTATCAACCGATTGATAAAAAGGCAGATTCAGGCCGGTACCAAAACCAATTTCCAGTACTTCACCGGAAATATCCAAAAGTAGTTCACGACGCAAGTCCATCAAGGATGGCGTTTGCATCACTTGATTCAGCAGATGCGGAAAGATATGTTGTTGATAAAGTTTATACAGCATTTGAGTTATTTTAATTTGATGGAAATACGTTCTAGCTTAACTGAAAAATAAAATGACAGGCATATATCGAGCTGACTAAATACGTGCAGTTTGTTACCAAGTTCAACTGTTTATTCATTAAAAAATCCGTAAGATCAAGGAAGATATCCTTAAAACGTTTGATCAACTTGATTAGGATTAGATTAAAAATTATGCTCAAATACTTTAAACATTATGCTTTGCTGGCCAGCCTGTTGCTGCCTATTTCGGGCTATAGCTCGGTCGACCACAATATTGCCAAAGGTTTGCCTCCTGTCGTTAAAGGCCAGTCAATTTCGGTCTTGCAGCCCTTTAAAGGTGATTTCCGTATTCTGGGTTCCAAGGTTTATAGTTCTGACCCGCAAGCCAAATTCTCTCCGATTGATTATGCCGTCAGTTGGGGGCTGTTTGCTGAACCTGAAATTGCCCGACATATCACGGTCAATCAATATGACCGCTATTTGAACTGGAAAATGGATCGGGTGCCAGTGCCGGTAGAACAAGCCAAGCAGATGGTGTCCAATATGCATATCATTCCTGCCAATCCTGAAATTGCCAAGGCAATTAAAAAAGTAAAGCGTGGCGATCTGGTGCGTATGCAAGGGGAACTGGTTGAAGTGCGTGACAAAGATCTGGTCTGGAAATCGTCTTTAACGCCGACCGATACGGGTGATGGTGCCTGTGAAGTTTTCCGCGTCAGTTCCATTAAGTGGATTGAAAAAGTCGGTAAGAGCTAAAACAGACATCCTATACACTTCTGAGTTGTATAAAAAACCGCTCCTTTGAGCGGTTTTTTTATCTGCTTAGTACTTACTTCGCAGTTAAAGCCTGACCTTCAAAGGCAATTCCATCCCAGCCATTGAGCATAAACTGGCGGATATTCTGATGATCAGTCGCCTCTGGCGTCGCCAGTACAGAAGCATAATGCTCAGCAAACAGGCTTAAGGTCTGTGCCTGATCCAGACCATTTAATTGTGCAAAAGAAAAGACTTTGGCGCTGCCCTGGTTTTCTGTGGCCGCATTATTCTGCTGGCCATTTTTAAATGCAGTCGGTGTATGCGTATAACGCGATTCGATATAAGTAATCACATCTGCAAATTTTGCTTCGCCTGCTGCCAACTGGGCCAATAAATCCTGTGCCATGCTGTTTTTCCTGTGCCATTCATGAAAATTGGATGCAATAAATATAGCAATTTTCTTGCGAAGTTCCATGGTATTTCATTGATTTTCGGTTCAAGATAACAGTGAAAATTATCCATGATGAATATGAAACTTTGGATAAAATAAACTTGATCAATAAATAGAACAGGAAAAAAATATGGGCTGGCTTTGGGTGGCAATGGGTGGGGCAATCGGTGCCAGTCTGCGTTATGCAGCCGGACTTTGGCTGTTCAAACCACAAATGCAATTTCCTTGGCCCACCTGGTGGATCAATATTCTGGGCTGTTTATGTGCCGGGATTTTTTTTGCCTGTAGCCAAAAGTATCCAGTACTCCAACAAGAAGCTCGTCTGTTTTTAATGGTGGGAATTCTCGGTGGTTTTACCACATTTTCCAGTTTCGGTCTGGAAAGCTTTTTGTTATTCAAGCAAGGTGCTATGGGCCTAGCGCTGTTATATGCATTATCCAGCTTAATTGTCGGCATTATTGTTCTGGCGCTGGGCTTTTATTTAACTTCAATCGTATTGGCACAGAGTTAAAATAAGCGCATAAAAAAGTCAGGAAATTGGAGGTCATTTCCTGACATAAACCACGATTTAAATCTTAAGATAACTGAGGGTTTTCGGTTTTAGCCCCGTTTAAAGCGGCCAAAACGTTTGTTGAAGCTTGCCACACGTCCTTCATTGCTGGTCTGACGTTGCTCACCCGTATAGAAAGGATGTGATGCACTCGAAATATCTAGTGTTACATAAGGATATGTTTTACCTTGATATTCTTTGGTTTGGCTCGAGTTCATCGTGCTGCCAATCACGAAATAGGCATCGGCATTGGTATCATGGAATAACACTTCACGATACTCGGGATGGATATCTGAACGCATATCTAACTTCCTCATGATTCTTGATTAAATGTTATAATGTAACATTTGATATTTCAAGTAATCTAGGGTTACAGCGTGTAAGCCTATCGTCTCAACTTAGCTTCGACTCGGTACCAGTTCTTCAAATACATCACTTAAATCATCATGTACTTTGAGATGAATCAGGTTCCAGTATTGTCCTGAAATTGTGCGATTCACCATCAAGGTATCAGGAGAGGGCTTAAATACATCCCAATATTTCAACGAAGGTTTCAGCAACTCCATCCCATCATGATGCGCTGAGTTTTCGGCAAAATCATAGTCAGTGACCAGAGGACGCATGAGCACTTCCAGCCATTGTTCATACAATTCTTTTGGGAACTTTCCAGTTTCAGTCAAGGAATGCAGCGCATCCAGCTGTTGCTCGATCACGGGAATATTCTTCTCGCGTGCAGCATGGATCAGTTCCCTAAAATGTCCAATCACTTCAGTCGATAAGGTTTTGACGCCACCATAGTCATAAACAATCACAGAGCCATCTTCACGAAATGCAAAGTTGCCTGGATGCGGGTCACAGTGAAAGCGTTTCAGATAAAAAATTTCCTGACCAATGGCGCGGAAGAGGCGGCGGCCTAAAGCATTTCGGGTTTCGAGTGGCCAAGTGCTGGCAGTTTCGATACTTTCACCAAGCTCTTGGCTTAAGGTCAAAATATGTCGCGATGAATACTCATGAAACACTTTCGGAATCACAATTTTATTGTCCAGAGGCTCATGGAAGGCACGGGCGATTTCCAGATTCTGGGCTTCAATTTCATAGTTCAGCTCATTGTCCAGACTGTGCTGAATTTCTTTAAATAATTGATCTTGAAGTTTACGGTCAATCTTTAAGACGCCCATCATGCGCAGTGCCAGACGAACTTGTTTCAGGTCGCTTTCGCAGGCTTCATCCACACCAGGATATTGTACTTTGACCACAACTTGCTGGCCATTCGGTAGGGTGGCTTTATGCACCTGACCAATCGAGGCCGCGGCAAATGGCTGCTCATCAAACTGCTGGAAAAGTTGCTGTAAAGGTTTACCCAATTCTTTTTCCACTTGTGCCTGAATTTCTTTAAACGGCATCGGTGGCGCCTGACGCTGTAACTTGGCAATGGCTTTAGCGACTTCGGGCGGGAAAACATCTTTATATTGAGAGGCGATCTGGCCAACTTTCATGACTGCGCCTTTCATTTCCCCCAAGGTATCCGCAATCTGCACACCAATATCCTGAAATAATTTACTGCGCGCAGTGTTTTTCTGCTCGTCATCGGCAGTTAAATTTTTAATGGAATTGGAGAGGGTTTTACCTGCAATACTTGCGGTCATTCCGGCAAGTTTCATAAAGCGACGACCGGGTGTGCTAGCCGTTTTTGCCATGCGAGATTCCTTGAAACCAACTATGAATGGATGTATTTGATCATAGGTGACAACGGTTCAATTGCCTAGATTTAATTGTAGAGGTTGTGTTGTGATTTCCTTCAGCTTCTCCATGTTTAATGCATCATCTTTGATTTGTTAAAAGATTTATCTTTATTGCTTGCGTTTAAACTATAAGAATATGCCGGAATCCGTCATCGTTTTAGATAAGACCGAGTACTAATTCTGAATGTTGTTTTATAGCTAAAAGCTTAGAATAAACAGAGTATAGTAATGAAGAAAATTCAATGAAAGTCTATCGATATTTTACCGGGAAAGATGATGTACATTTTTGTGCGCGGGTGACCCGTGCCTTAAATGAAGGTTATGAGCTATATGGTTCACCCACCATGACTTTTAATGGTACGGATGTAATTGTGGGGCAGGTGGTGATTAAAGATGTAGTGGATGAATCTGAGATTCCACAAGGATTAAAAAATGCGCTGGATCTTTAATCTCAGCGCATTTTCTAGCTTAAATTAATCAAATAAAAGTGTTTAGTTGTTTAGACTTAAGCGTTTATTATTGCCATATAAACGGCCCAATAAAAGTATACAAGCTACGCTGAGGCCTACAATCAGGCCAACCCAGACACCGGCGGCGCCCATGTCGGTAAAGCGGGACAAATACACCCCGACCGGGAAGGCGATGACCCAGTAAGCCAGCATGGTAATCCACATTGGCCCCTTGGTATCCTGCATGCCGCGCAGACAACCTGCCGCACTGATCTGCCAGGCATCCATCAGCTGATAGGCAATGGCAAACAGAATCAGATACACCGCAATTTGGGTCACGATCAGATCTGAGGTGTAGAGTGCTACGATTTCATTGCGGAAAACCCAAAGCAGAATCATGGTCAGGACCGCCAGAATAGTGGCAGTAATCAGGCCGAGATATTGTACTTTACGCATGGCTTGCCAGTTCTGTTCACCATAGTAGGTGCCAACCCGAATGGTCAGGGCAATCGCCAGTGACATGGGAATCATGAACAGTTGTGAAGTGACAGAAATAGCAATCTGATGGGCAGCGACAATGGTCTCTCCCAAGGGACTCAGCACAATTGCAGCAGTACTGAAAATACTGACCTCAAAAAAAATTGCCAATCCGATTGGAAAGCCAAGCTGTAAGATGCGCTTCATCCATTCCGGGTTGATTTTTTCCCAATGGGTAAAAGGCTGGGTACGTTGATAGGCCTTATTTTTAAAGATATACAACGCGAGGGTGATGACCATTAGCCACTGTAAAATCGCCGTGGCAAACCCACAGCCTGCACTGCCTAGGGCCGGAACAGGGCCAATACCATACATAAAGATATAGTTCAGCGGAACTAGCAAGACCAGCGCCAATAAACTAATCACGGTCACCGGACGCGGATTTCCAATCGCTTCAGAATAGCCGCGTAAGGCCGCATACATGGTTACCGCTGGCATACCAAAACCAATCGCATGCAGAAATAAACCGGCTTTAGGTTGTAAGCTTTCCGGTACACCTAAAAGTGGCAAAGTGGCCGGCAAGAGTTGCAAAATCAAGCCGGCAATTACCCCAAGAATCAGGGCAACCCAAAGCGATTGACGTGCAATGGTGGCAATTTTTTCAGGTGTGCGTGCGCCATTGGCCTCAGCAACCAAAGGCGTCGTGGCAATCATAATGCCACTAAACAGCAGCATCACCGGAATCCAGAGTCCTACTCCGACGGCAATCGCGGCAAGATCGGTAGCAGACAGGTGACCGGCCATAATGGTATCAATCAGACCCAGACCAGCCTGAGAAAATTGGGTCACCAGAATGGGTAACATCAGATGAAACAGTTTTTTTAATTCAAAACCAAAGGTTGTGACTGGTGAAACATTCGACACAAAAATTACTCATCGTGATCATGTGCTTAAATAGAAGGTTTAGCGTTGTAAAGTGAGAAGCACACCAATAAAAATTACCACGCCGCCTAAAAGACGTTGCCAATTAATCGGCACTTTTTCATTACCCAATAATCCCAGATGATCGACCAGCATCGACATCACCATCTGACCAAAAATAATGAGACCGCTAAGAACCAGAAAGCCAAGTTTGGGCGCTGCATAAATGCTCATGCTAATCGCGTATACACCCACGATGCCCCCGAGCCATAAATACCAGGGAACACTCATCAGTTCCTGTAAACCGGGTTTGGGATTGGACTGAAAAAGTACGATTACGGCGAGCACTATTGTACCAATCAAAAAGGAAAAAAATGCAGCTTGAATAGGAGAATATAAATATTCTTTTAGTTGTGTATTAATTGCGGTCTGGAGTGTCAATAAAACACCGATTGCAAAAACCAAAGGAAGTAAAATAATAAGTTGAGAAGATATTTTCATAATTTTAACTGACTAATTCTATTTAAATTTTTAGGCATATCACACGATCAAATTTAATTTTAGCAGTGTTGCCGCCGAGTCATGTTAAAATTCGGCTATATCTTGTAATCGTTTTTGAGTAGTTCTTTGGCTGAATTGAATCCTGCTGCTGTCCCTTTGTCCTTATATATTCATATGCCTTGGTGTGTGCGCAAATGTCCTTATTGTGACTTCAATTCGCATGCGGTTCCGGATGGTCAATTATCACTGGAATTGGAACAGGAATATTTACGAGCACTGGTGGAAGACTTTAAAACTCAGGTCGATTTTGCCCAAGGCCGGCAGATTCACAGTGTCTTTATTGGTGGGGGGACGCCGTCACTGATTTCTGCCCTAGGCTATCAATGGTTATTTGATCAGCTCAAAGCCGTTATTCCCTTTGCCGAAGGCTGTGAGATTACGCTGGAAGCCAATCCCGGCACAGTCGAACATGATCCGTTTGCCGGTTATTTGCAGGCCGGAATTAACCGTCTGTCGATTGGGGTACAGAGTTTTAATACCGAGCATCTCAAGCGTTTGGGACGAATTCACAGCAATGAAGATGCGATTTCTGCCATTGGGCTGGCACGTGAAGCTGGGTTTCAGCGGATTAATGTCGACTTGATGCATGGTTTGCCTGAACAGACTTTAGAACAGGCTTTGCATGATTTAAAACTGGCAGTGGAGCAGGGCGCAACCCATATTTCCTGGTATCAGCTGACGATTGAACCCAATACGGTATTTTTCCGGACTCAACCGATTTTGCCTGTCGATGAAGTATTGGAAGATATTCAGGAGCAGGGTGAGCTCTACTTAAAAGCTCAAGGCTTTATCAACTATGAAGTTTCGGCTTGGCGTAAAGAATTGCCTTCAGCGCATAATCTGAATTACTGGCAGTTTGGTGATTATCTGGCAATTGGTGCCGGAGCACATGGCAAAGTCACTCAGCCGGATGGCGTGTATCGGTTCCAGAAAACCCGTTTACCTAAAGACTACTTAGCCAAAGTACCTGCTGAACATCTGCAGTTTAAGCGGATTGAAGATGCTGACATGCCCTTTGAGTTTATGATGAATGCGTTACGTTTAAATCAGGGTGTGGAAGCCAAACTCTATGCCGAACGTACCGGTTTGAGTCTAGATACTTTACAGGAGTTACTGAGCTCTTTACGTGACAGAAAATTAATGGTTGATGATCAAGACCGGCTTTCATGTACCGAACAGGGACATATCTTTTTAAATTCGGTATTAGAAGAATTTCTTTAATTATTTAATTTCTCCATTGTTCTAAAAGAAACCCTAATAGGAGTTTATTGGGGTTTTTTATTGCCTTAAATAAAATGCCTAAAGTCTGATTGACGCTTTCTTAAAGAGAAGTTTTCTGAGAATATTCAAAGATTAAATTAAATGAATATTATAATTTCTAGAGGGTGGGCAGGTGGATACATTATGGGCTTTTCAACAGATGGATTTAACCGATACCCGATTCTTTATTTTTGATAGTAAAAGTGATCATCTGGTTTATGAAGATCGGGACTTTAAAGAATATCATTGGTGTCAACGGCATTTTAAAATTGACCCCTTTTACCTTAAAAATGGCGAAGTAAAATTGACCCCTTTGATCTCGTATTAAGTTTCAACCTGCGGCTGAATCCCAATTCTTTTTTTATCCTTCAAACGATAACTCTCACCCGATATCTGTACCACATGACAGTGATGTAATAGCCGATCTAACATCGCAGCGGTCAACGTAACATCATCCGCAAATGACTTAGACCATTGGCTAAAGGGTAAGTTACTCGTCAATATCGTACTGCCTTTTTCATAACGCTTGGCAATCACGTTAAAGAACAGATTCGCTTCTTCACGTCCAAACGGTAAATAACCAATTTCATCGATAATCAGTAACTTTGGTCCCAGTACCGCACGTTGCATATAGGTTTTCAGTTTACCTTGCTGGTAGGCTGTACTTAGTTGCAGCATGAGATCGGCGGCGGTAATGAACTTGATCTTAATGTTGTTCATGATGGCCTTATAGCCTAATGCCATAGATAAGTGCGTTTTTCCTACTCCGCTAGCCCCGAGAAACACCACATTTTCTGCTCTAGCAATAAAGCTCAGATTGAACAGTTCAATCACCTGTGATTTAGGGGCCCCTAGGGCATAATTAAAATCATAGTCTTCCAGGGTTTTGACTTGAGGCAGGCCTGAGAGTTTCATCAGTACCTGCTGGCTGCGCTGTTGCCTGGCAGCATATTCATGCGTCAAGATCGCTTCAACAAAGTCGGCATAACTTCCATCCTGACCTAATGTTTGTTGTGCATGATGTGACCATTGTGATGCGATGGCAGGCAGATTGAGCTTTTGGCAAAGCTGCTCTATACGGTCGTATTGCAGATTCATCAGGAAACTCCCAGCAACTGGTCATATACCGATAAGGGATGCTGCAAACTCTCGTAGGGCATGACATGCTTTGCTGCTGCAACAGGTACAGTGCTGGAACCTGTATCTGATTGCGGTAATGGCGTAAATTTTTGCTGCTCCTGTTGCAGTCGAACAGCCGGTTTTTCTTGCGTGGTGGCATGAATCCGCTGATTGGCGGTTTCATGCAGCCACCGGCCAATATGGGCATTGGCGACATCAACATCTAACAGTAAACCCGAAGTCTTCAGGCTTGCTTTTAATGGCACAATAAAGCTTGATTTGAGGTATCCATTAAAGCGTTCAACTTTGCCTTTGGTCTGTGCACGGTAGGGCTTACATACGCGAGGACGAAAGCTGTATTTCTTGGCGCAGTCGAGCAGTTTGGGGTTCCATTTATGCTGCCCCTCCTGATAGGCATCCCGTTCAATCATGATCGTTTTAGCGTTATCAAACAGGATTTCTTGAGGTACTCCTGCAAAGAACTGAAATGCATTTTCCAGACCATCGATCCATGCATCCGTACGTTCATGATCATAAAATTTCACGAAAGTCGCTCTGGAATACCCTAATGTTGCGACAAAGGCTTTTAAAGTCGTGTTGTTGCGTCGAATTGTGGTGAAATCCACCTGCATTTGTTGGCCAGGTTGGGTTTCAAAACGAATGATCGGTTCCGGTTGAGCAACTGGTTTTAATGTTGCAAGATATTCCCTCAAGATCCTGATCTTTCCTGGATATCCCAACCTTAAAATTTCCTGGTAGAGCACAACAGCAGGAATCCATTCAGGATGAGCTGCGTTTACACGTTGGAGTAAATAGGGTTTATATGGGTCAAGGATACTTATTCTAGGCTGTATACGCTGATACTGAGGTGTGGTGTTTTGCCGTAAATATTTACGCACAGTATTTCTGGACACCCCCAGTTCACGAGTAATGGCTTTAATAGATTTACCTTGTTGATGAAGTATTTGGATTGTCACTGCTTGCTCCAAAGTTAACATATTGAGCAGTCCAAAATGACCGCTATATTAACCAAGGGGGTCAGTTTTTAAATGCCATTAGGGGGTCATTTTTACACTGCCGCTAACATTGGGATCAGTCTAAATATAATCGAGTCAGGGAAGGGGATTTCTTTTTATATCGACGACCGCAAAAAGCCTCTGAAATTAAAAATCAATTCTATCTTTATGGTGCAGGCTGTATAGCCAAGATTATTGCACCTACTGCCATTCCTCAAAATCATCAAAAACGCCAAACCAAACCGGTCTTTGCGGAAGTGATTGATGGTATACGTTTTATAGATCCTATTCTGCAGTCCGATTTGGAAGATTTTCAATGGACTTTTAAACCACGCGGAAATACTTGGGCACATTTTTTTCAACAATATGGCATGAATGAGATCACGGCAGATGATTTTTGGCGATTACTTAAATTAGCGGGAAGAGGAGAAAAACAGGACACTTTACTAGATACGCATTTGCGTCAAGAAATCCTTGATTATAGTGTTGAAGATCAATATGCAAGGGTAAAGGTTCGCGGTTCGCCACACCAGAAATTTGCTTTACAAGTTAAACTTAATTATCAATATCAATGTGCGATCTCAGGCATTAAGGCCAAAGCCTTTTTAGTGGCTTCTCATATCGTACCCTGGTCTGAAAATCAGGCACATCGAAAAAATCCGCGTAATGGAATTTGTTTATCTTCTTTATTGGATCAAGCTTTCGATCAGGGATTTATCACGTTGGATGAAGGGCTTAAAGTGTGTATCGCGAATCAGGCCAAGCAAGATGCGAGTTTATACGCCTATTTAAAACCCTATCACGGTAAGCGAATCGACGTACCAAAACGTTTTGCCCCTGATCCGGTATTTTTAGCCTGGCATAGAGCACACCGTTTTTTAGATCAACCCAATGATCTTTAAAAACTAGAGCGGTATGAGAAAATGATAGGCACAAAAAAAGCACTCTAAGAGTGCTTTTTTTCAATATCTTGCTTCTAAATTATAGAGCAACGATATTTACAGCTGTAGGGCCTTTTTGACCTTGAGCTACGCTGAAAGAAACCTTTTGGCCTTCAACTAAAGTTTTGAAACCTGAACCAGTGATTTCGCTGAAGTGAGCAAAAACGTCTGGACCTGATTCTTGTTGAATGAAACCGAAACCTTTAGTTTCGTTGAACCATTTTACTGTACCGTTAACTGTATTAGACATAATATAACCTATTGAATCGTATGAATTTATAGCCAAAATTTCAGATGACTAACTGTAACTTTGAAAAATAAAAAGGATGGAGCTTTTTGATCTGTAATACGAAGGTTTATGACTAAAACTGCGATACTTAAAAGAAGACTAACCAAAACAAGAATTTTTCTAGTTGGGATTATCATACCGCTTATTTTCAGATATACAAGCGTTTTATTTGGCTAATTTATTAGGATGTTGAAAAATATAAAATTAAATTTGTATATTTTCTATCCAGAAAGGTTTTTTAAGTTAAACAAGGGTATCTACATCAATAAAAAGAGCGCCGAAGCGCCCTTTTTAACTCAATTTACAGCTTAGTAGTCAAAGCTAAAGTGTTCTGGTGCCAGTGCCGTCATGGTTTTAGAGGGATTCACCATCGCTTCAGCATGACCTTGAGTACGTGGCAGAATACGTTCAAAGTAGAAATCAGCAGTTTTGATTTTCGCTTTATAGAATTCTGGAACTTCCGTACCGTCATTAGAAGCTAGTTTGGCTGAAGCGACTGCAGCTTGCTGTGCCCAGAAGTAGGCCATCATCACATAACCGGAGAACATCAGGAAATCGACTGATGCAGAAGAAACGATGTCGCGGTCCTTACGTGCAGCCAGCATGATACGCACAGTTAGTGCATTCCACTGTGCACAGAGCTTGGTCAAATCCCAGGCAAAGCGGCGCATATATTTATTACGTGCATGCTGACCGCAGAATTTCAGGATTTCAGCAGTGTAATCACGAATCACTTTACCTTTCGAGGTTAACAGCACTTTACGGCCAATCAGATCCAGTGCCTGAACACCTGTTGTGCCTTCATACAGGGTAGAGATACGTGAGTCACGTACGATCTGTTCCATGCCCCATTCTTTGATATAGCCATGTCCACCGAAGACTTGCATACCGTGATTTGATGCCTCATAACCCATTTCGGTCAGGAAGCCTTTCAGGATTGGAGTATAGAACCCAAGATGGTCATCATGCTGTTCAAATGCTGCAGTATCGCCACGCAGCAAAGCATCATTCATGTTGTCGGCAATTTTTGCTGCATGATAAATCATGGCACGGCCACCTTCAGCAATGGCTTTTTGCGTCAATAGCATACGGCGGACATCAGCATGGTGAATGATCGCATCCGCTACTTTTTCCGGATCTTTTTTGCCAGACAGGGCGCGCATTGACATACGCTCTTTGGCATACGGTAAAGCACCCTGGAATGACAATTCAGCATGACAAATACCCTGAATCGCAGTACCAATACGCGCCGTGTTCATAAAGGTGAACATAGCGTGCAAGCCTTTATTCGGTTCGCCAATCAGGTAGCCAGTCGCATTGTCAAAATTCAGTACAGCCGTTGCTGAAGCGCGAATCCCCATTTTGTGTTCAATCGAACCGCAGTTCACTGGATTACGCTCGCCGATCCCGCCATCTGCAGCAGCAATAAATTTCGGTACGATAAACAGAGAAATCCCTTTGGTACCTTGCGGCGCATCTGGAAGGCGTGCCAGTACGATATGTACGATATTTTCAGTCAGGTCGTGCTCACCTGCGGAAATAAAGATTTTGGTGCCTGAAATGGCATAGCTGCCATCTTCTTTCGGCTCTGCTTTGGTCTTAACTTGACCCAAGTCAGTACCACATTGCGGCTCAGTCAGACACATGGTGCCCGCCCAAGTTCCTGCAACTAAGTGAGGCAGATACGTGTTTTTCTGCTCATCGGTACCGTATTGTATGATGGTATTGATACAGCCCACACTTAAACCCGGATACATCTGGAATGACCAGTTTGCAGTCCCCATCATTTCCGATTTGATCAGGTTTAAAGACATTGGCAGGTTTTGGCCACCAAATTCTTCAGGATAAGACAGACCTTGCCAGCCACCTTGTACGAACTGGTCGTAAGCTTCTTTAAAGCCTTTCGGTGTTTTTACTTCGCCATTTTCAAAATGACAGCCTTCTTCATCACCGCTTTGATTCAACGGCGACAGTACATTTTCACAGAAATCTGCAGCGCCTTCTAAGATCATATCTACCGTGTCGGCATCGGCATATTCACCATTCGACAAATTCTGGTAGTGCGCAGGGTAGTCAAGCACTTCATTCATAAGGAAGCGAATGTCGTGTAAAGGGGCTTTATATGCTGGCATGCGTTTAATCCTGATTGAAATTAGTTTTGGATTATCTGTATCGATTCTTTGATTATTCACATTCGGGATAAAAAAACATTGATGAATTCAGTGAATAAAAATGTCAGAAAAGCTAATCGATTTTTAAGGCTAATGAATGAAATCATCGAATTTCATCATTAGGTGTTTACATTACAGGAAGATTAAAAACTTGTTATATCAATGGAATTTAATGAGTTAAAAGGTGATTTGTCCAGTATATTTTTGTATGAATTGTGCTCGGATTCAGGTGGCAAAATAACTCATTTTAAAATGTCATTAAAACCAATCCATGGTTTTTCAGCTTATAAAAAGTAGTAGGAGGGAAGTAAAGGGTTGCAGTTGCAACCCGAACTGAACTCATTAGAGAGATAGGGGTTTTAAAGAAACTCTTTTAAATCCGGTTTGATACCATTCCAGATGTAAAAAGATTCAATTGCTTGACCGACCAGCATGCCAAAACCTTCAGATGTCGGTACACCGCGTGCCTTGGCTTGATCCAGAAAGGAAGAAGGTTTGCCATAGGCCATTTCATAGGCCCGTTTAAACTGTAGCGTTTCCGGTAAAACCAGGGCATCACCGCTGAGACTGGCAGAAGTGGCATTAATCATCAAATCAAATTCACCGGCTAAAGTGTCTAGTGAAATCGCCTGTAATTCGACTTGCGGTACGGCATTCTGAAGATCAGCGACCAGTTGTTCCGCCCGTGCCAAGGTACGATTGGCGATCACGATTTTTTTCGCACCTGCCTGGGCTAGGGGATAGATTACACCACGCGTGGCACCGCCTGCACCAATAATTAAAATATCTGTATTTTCCAGTGGCCAATCTAGTGCTCGAATTGCTTCAACCAGTCCCTGACCATCGGTATTGTCGCCATGCAGCACACCATTTTCCATCCATAGCGTATTCACGGCTTTGGCAATTTTGGCCCGTTCACTCAGCACCTGACAGTGGGCAAAAGCCTGTTCTTTAAAGGGTACGGTGACATTCATGCCACTACCGCCATTGCTAAAGAATTCCTGAATGTTGGCTACGAAGCCATCCAGTGGCGCCAGACGCTTGGTGTAACTCAGGTCGACACCAGTTTTAGCAGCAAAGGCGTGATGCAATTCTGGAGAACGTGATTGTTCAATCGGGTTACCAATCACGGAAAATTGTTTGCTCATTTCACAATGTCCATGTGCGGAAATGACCATCAATATACGTGAAAAAGCGCAGAGACTAAAGCCTGCGCGATTTTAAATTGCTGTTAAGTGATCCGGGTTTTAGGAACTGCAAATATCCATAATATGTTCCGCAAACATCAGCGCCATACTGAGAACAACCCCAAACCCAGTCAGGATACTCACCAGAATAGCGGCGCCATCCAGAATCAGGTTGTGACTCAAAATTGCGGTACTCATCGCGCTGATGGCGAGAGCCAGAAAAAGCCAAAAGGCCAACACAGGTAGATTTAATTGAAGATTATGCATTGTTATTCTCACTAGACATCAAATGGAATGTGATCGATGTAGCGATAGGGTGCCGCGATCAAATCAGGTATTCCTATGCAGCAGTATAGAGGATATATCTATTAAAACAGCCCTCTATTTGAGGGCCGTTTGTATCATTTCATTGCATTGGATTTTAATTCTGTTAACCAGTCATGGGGTTTCAGGTAGTAATCTGTTAAACGTTTTTCTGGTGAGCCTTCATCCCATTCAGGGCGATATGACCATCCGGTAAGCGGGGGCAGGCTGACCAGAATAGATTCAATCCGGCCACCAGTCTGCAAACCAAACAGGGTGCCGCGGTCATAAACCAGATTGTATTCTACATAACGGCCGCGACGGTATAACTGAAACTCGCGTTGTGCTTCAGTATAAGGCTTATTCTGATTGCGCTGGAAAATCGGCAGAATGGCTTCCAGATACCCATTGCCTACAGCCTGCATATACTGGAAACAGGTTTCAAAATCCCATTGATTCAGATCATCAAAAAATAAACCACCCACACCGCGCTGCTCGTCACGATGTTTCAGATAAAAATAATCATCACACCATTGTTTATGTTCAGGATAAACATCTTCGCCAAATGGCGCACACAGATCATGCGCCGTTTGATGCCAGGACAATACATCTTCATCATTCGGATAAAACGGGGTCAGGTCAAAACCGCCACCAAACCACCAGATCGGATCCTGACCTTCTTTTTCTGCGACAAATAAACGCACGTTGGCATGTGAGGTGGGCACATTCGGGTTTTTCGGATGAATCACCAGCGATACCCCCATGGCCTGTGCTTTGGCGCCAGCAATATTGGGATGGCGTTCGGTCGCAGAAGCAGGTAGCTTGGAAATGTTGATGTGGGAGAACATTACCCCACCTTTTTCAATCACCGTACCATTTTGCAAAACACGTGAACGGCCACCACCACCTTCTGGACGCTCCCAGTCATCGATGATAAATTCGGCCGTACCGCCGCCAGCACGTTCCTGCTGTTCTAATGCTGCACAAATCCGTGCCTGCAAGTCGAGGAGAAATTCACGAACGTGTTGAATATCCGTAGATGTAGGATGCTGCATCAGAGCCCTCGTAGGGAAATAAAAAACTAACGACATCAAAGCATAAAATCAGTCAAAGATTAAGGTCTAATTTGGTGATGCAATTCATCAGCCTAGACATTACATTCCACTATTCATAAGCAGAATGCATCATTAAATCCGACTAAATGGCTAGGTTGAATTCTTTTTTCAAGCTCAGCACAATAACTCACAAGCGCTCATTGGCTTGAGCATTTCTCGACGGTAATAGGTGGGTCTCATGTCGGTACAGGTCAATTCCCTGATTCAAAAATACAATGTTCCCGGGCCACGCTATACCAGTTATCCCACTGTTCCGTATTGGGAAGAGCAGAATTTCTCGCTGGAACAATGGAAGCAAACGCTAAAAAAGTCTTTTGATGAATCCAATCAAAGCGAAGGTATTAGCTTGTATATCCACCTGCCATTTTGCGAAAGCCTGTGTACCTTCTGCGGGTGTCATAAGCGCGTGACCAAACGCCATGAAGTCGAACAACCTTATATTCAGGCACTGCTGAAAGAATGGGGTCTATATTGCGAGTTATTACAAGAAAAGCCCATCATTAAAGAGATTCATTTTGGTGGAGGAACGCCGACCTTTTTTTCAATGGCACATCTGGCTCAACTAATTCAAGGCATTCTGGCCAAAGCAGACGTAGCGCCTGAGTATGAATTCAGTTTCGAAGGTCATCCCAATAATACTACGCGTGAACATTTGCAGGGATTGTATGACCTGGGTTTTCGTCGGGTCAGTTATGGTGTGCAGGATTATAACGAAACCGTGCAAAAGGCGATTCACCGGATTCAGCCTTATGAAAATGTTAAACAGGTGACCGAATGGGCGCGAGAAATTGGCTATGAATCGATTTCCCATGATCTGGTCTTTGGTCTGCCATTTCAGAGTCTGGATGATGTTTTAAATACTATTGAACAAACCAATTCGCTCTTGCCGGACCGTCTGGCTTTATATAGCTATGCACATGTGCCCTGGATTAAAGGTAATGGTCAGCGCGGTTTTAAAGATGCCGATGTGCCCAAAGATGCGATCAAACGGGAATGCTATGAAGCGGGTAAAAAGAAACTTCTGGCACATGGCTATCATGAAATCGGTATGGATCATTTTGCCTTAGAGAAAGATGCGATGTACCAGTCCTTTCAAGCGGGAACATTGCACCGCAACTTTATGGGATACACAGCCTCTAAAACCCAGGTGATGATTGGGCTAGGCATTTCTTCAATCAGTGATAGCTGGTACAGCTTTGCGCAGAATGTGAAAACCATTGAAGAATATTATGAATGCCTGGCGCGCAATGAAATTCCGGTATTTAAAGGACATGTCTTAAATCAGGAAGATTTGATCATCCGGCAACATATTCTAAATTTGATGTGCAGCTTTAGCACCTCATGGAAAAATTCCGAGATGCTTTTCCCTGAAATTGATGAGGTTTTGGAACAGCTTGAGGAAATGGCACAGGATGGTTTGATTCAATTTTCAGACTCGTCAGTCACGATTCTGGAGAAAGGGAAACCATTTGTACGCAATATCTGTATGGCTTTTGATTTACGTTTAAAGCGACGGATGCCAGAAAGTCGGATTTTCTCCATGACGATTTAGAATCTCTTCCTAAGCTATAAAAATCCCTCCAAACCTTTCTTTAAAAAGGGAGGCTTACTTTCCCCTCTTTTTTAAAGAGGGGCTAGGGGAGATTCTTTAAAAATCATCTTTTTTATAAAGATGTGCCATGCGTTCGTGCTTGGTCTTGAGATATTGTTCATTAAAAGGGTTTAAACCCACAGTCAAAGGCACACGATCGATCACGTTAATCCCTTGTGCTTTTAAAGCCTCAATTTTAGAAGGGTTATTGGTCACCAGGCGTACTGCTTTCACCTGTAAATGATCCAGCATGATGCTACACATATCATACCGGCGTGCATCTGCGGGCAGGTTCAGCATTAAATTGGCATCTACGGTGTCATGTCCCTGATCTTGCAGAGCATAAGCGCGAATTTTATTGGTCAGGCCAATGCCACGACCTTCCTGACGCAAATACAGAATGACTCCGCGGCCCAATTCATTGATCAGTTTTAAAGTCGCTTGCAATTGCGGGCCACAGTCGCATTTGAGCGAAGCAAAGGCATCACCGGTTAAACATTCAGAATGCACACGCACCACTACAGGCTCATCTGATATTTCTTCAAGTCCTTTGGAAAGTGCGACATGTTCTTCGCCAGTCTCAGGGTCTTGAAATACAGTAATTTTAAATTCACCGTGAGCGGTAGGTAATCTTGACGTTGCGACAAATTCGATTGGCACAGCTGAACCCGTTAAATCCTGAAATTGGCTAAAGTATAGCGTAATGATTGAACATTGGTAGAATTGCAAAGTCGAAATTCTGCAATAGATTTTCTTTTTTGTAGAAAGCGAACGATAATAGTTGATAAATAGTAAGATTATTCAGGATAATCGTAGGCTGCAATTTTTTCACCCCGACGAGATCATTGTTTAATATTGCATCGCTAGAAGCGTAGCTGAATTGAAGCTGCTACAATTCAGCTATATGATCGGGTACTCCCCATTGACCTAGCTTTAGATTTGCCAGGCTTTAGAAGGCTTTGCCATAATATGCTGTATACAGAAATCCCAACTCAACGCCCTGTAACACCGTTGCTTGATGCGATCAATCATCCTGAGCAACTGCGTGCACTCGAGCAAAGCCAGCTAGAACAAGTGGCGGATGAGTTACGTCAATTCATTTTGTATGCTGCCGGGCAAAGTGGCGGACATTTTGGTGCCAACCTTGGTGTGATTGAACTCACCGTGGCCTTACACTATTGCTTTAATACGCCACATGATCGCCTGATCTGGGATGTAGGTCATCAGGCCTATCCGCATAAAGTGTTGACTGGGCGTCGTGAACAGCTCACCACTATTCGTGCCAAAGATGGTCTGGCAGCGTTCCCGGCTCGTGAAGAATCTGAATTTGATACCTTTGGGGTAGGGCATTCTTCGACGGCGATTTCTGCTGGCCTAGGTATGGCACTGGCACGTCGTTATCAGAATAATCCGTGTGAAGTTGTGTCGATTATTGGCGATGGTGCCATGACGGCAGGTATGGCTTTTGAAGCCTTGAATGATGCCGTGGCACACAGCGCTGATCTGATGGTGGTGCTGAACGACAATGATATGTCGATTTCTTGCAGTACTGGTGGTTTTGCCAAGCATTTAGCCGCAATTTGGGAGCGCGGTGAATTTGTTAATGTTACCGAACAGGGTGAGGCCTATGTACAGCCACATCCGGAATGGTTATATAACTCGCGTTTGCATAGTGCAGCGACCGATGCTGCAGACAACCTGTTTAAAGCCATTGGCTTTGACTATTTTGGCCCGTACGATGGTCATGATGTCAAACAGCTGGTGCATGTCTTTAATGCGCTGAAAAAGCGTAAAGGCCCACGCCTGATTCATGTCTATACTAAAAAAGGCAAAGGCTTTGCTCCGGCAGAATCCGATCAAATCAAATATCACGCGATTAGCAAAATCAACGCCGTTGCCGCCAGCAATACTGCACCGAAATATTCGGATGTATTTGGACAATGGCTTTGCGATGAAGCGGCACAAGATGCCCGTTTGCTCGCAATCACACCTGCGATGTGCGAAGGCTCAGGCATGGTCAAATTTGCCAAAGAATTTCCAGAACGTTTCTTTGATGTCGCGATTGCCGAACAGCATGCAGTTACCTTGGCTGCCGGTATGGCTTGTGAAGGCTTAAAGCCGGTGGTGGCGATTTATTCGACTTTCTTGCAACGTGGTTATGACCAACTGGTACATGACGTAGCCTTGCAGAATCTGGATGTCACCTTTGGTATTGATCGTGCCGGTCTGGTCGGTGAAGATGGCCCGACGCATGCCGGTGCATATGACTATGCCTATATGCGTACTATCCCGAATATCGTGATCATGGCGCCAAAAGATGAAAATGAATGCCGTCAAATGTTGCATACAGCGTATTTGTATCCAGGACCGGCAGCGGTACGTTATCCGCGTGGCAATGGACTGGGCGTCGAGATTCAGCAAAAGATGGTTGAGATTCCGATCGGTCAGGCGGAAATTGTGGCCAGTTTTAACGGGCAGTATGATGAATATATTTCTGTACTGGCATTTGGTAGCCGGGTACAGGCTGCAGTCGACGCTGCTGAAGCATTTGCCGTGAAACATGAGATTGGCGTGCGTGTGGTTAACATGCGTTTTGTCAAACCACTGGATACTCAAATGCTCGATGATCTCGCTTTAAGCACCAGTCTGTTTGTCACGGTGGAAGAACATGCAGTGATGGGCGGTGCGGGTAGTGCCGTGAATGAATATCTGGCAGAAGCGCAGATTGTCAAACCGATACTGAATTTGGGTCTGGATGATACATTTATGGCACAAGCGACTCATGCACAGATGTTACAGCAGGCGGGGCTGGATGCGCAAGGTATTGAAAAATCAATCAATCAGGCTTGGTCCAACCTAGGGCAAAGCGTCTTGTCATAATATCTTAAAAATTTTAGACACATTTTTCCCAAAAAAGCCCTGATATTTGCTAAGATATCGGGGCTTTTATGCATTATTCTTTATCAGTGTCTTCAAATTTGTAGTGGGTGTTCAATGGAACCTATGGTGGTGATGGCTGCGCGTGCGGCTCAGTTAGTTGGTCAAGAGCTTTTAAAAGCGCATCAGAATCGTCATAAACTCGATCTACAAGTCGAAGAAAAAGGAATTGATGGTCCGGTAACGCGTGTAGATCGTTATTTGGAACAGTTGACCATCGATACCCTACGTAAAAGCTATAAAAATCACAGTTTCCTTGGTGAAGAGTTTGGCTATCAGGAAGGTAAAGGTCATGACGCCGATTGGTGTTGGGTGATCGATCCGCTAGATGGTACTTTAAACTTCATTAACGGTTTCCCGCATTTCTGTATCTCTATCGCAGTTCAGCACAAAGGCATTACTCAACACGGGGTGATTTATGACCCGGTGAAAGATGAGCTATTCTCTGCCAGTCGTGGTCGTGGTGCCATGATGAACCAGCGCCGTATTCGTGTGAATGTTAAAGACAGCCTGGAAAATACCTTTATGGCTGTTGGTCACGCTTATCGTGCCAAGCGTAATGGCGAAGTTGTGTCTTATGCCAAGAACCATTTTCAAACCCTGTTAAACGTAACTGAAGCTGGCGCGCAATATCGTCGTTCAGGTTCTGCAGCATTGGATTTAGCCTATGTTGCTGCAGGTCGTTTCGATGGTTATTTCGAACTTGGTTTAAAGCCTTGGGATATCGCAGCTGGCGAATTGATCGTGAAAGAAGCAGGCGGTACTGTAGTTGATGCACGTGGTGGTAGCGACTCTATGGAAAATGGTCAAGTTTTGGCTTGTTCAATGAAAATGCTTAAGCCTTTAATGCAAGCAGTTGTTCCTGCTTGGGGCGAAGCAGCAAAATAATCGGGTTTAGATGAATCAGATCTAATATTGAGAAAAGGCGTCCTTCGGGATGCCTTTTTTATGCATGGAAATTTAAGTCGCGAGAGACTGATGCAAGATTGTTTGTCTATGCTTGAATACTGGAAATATCAGGTGAATTGGCGAAAAGTGACTTTTTATACCGCCTGTTACATTTTTTATTATATTTTAAGTATCAGAAATATATAGATAAATTAAGAATGAGGGAAATTAGTTTTAAAACTTAATGACATTGTGGAATATTCTGCTATAATTCCGCCACGCACTTAATTTCTGTTCTTTACCTGAACACTATCTTCTAATCATTGTATGCGCGTGCTGTCCATAGAGAGGACATATCCTTCGCGCCCCAATCGCTTAAGCGATTCCTTCAGGTTTGCGGCCGTAATCATGCGTGCGTTATATCCACATCGTCGTTACTCGGATCGCTGCTGAATCCTAATATTTTCAGCATTATTTGCTGTGCCGCTTTTTGCCGATGTCCATAATTGTTATTTATTAAATGGAGCACCCACTTCAGGGTGAATACTCTCTATGAGCAAAACTTTTGCTGATTTTTCCCTCGACGAATCTCTAACACAGGCTCTCGACGCTTTAGGCTTTACTACTCCTACTCCTGTACAAGAACAAGCGATTCCAGCTGCGCTTGAAGGCAAAGACCTTCTTGTGTCAAGCCAAACAGGTTCTGGTAAAACTGCTGCATTCTTACTGCCTACGTTAAATGCGTTGGCAAACCAAGATACATTAGTACCGTTTAAAGACCGTATGAAAGCGGTTACTCAACCGAATATTTTGGTGATTTCACCGACTCGTGAATTGGCACAACAGGTATGTCAAGACGCAATCGCATTTGTACGTCACATGAAAGGTGTTCGTATTGCAGCAATCATGGGCGGTATGCCTTTTGGTAAACAAATTCAACAGTTGAAAGGCGCGCAAGTTGTTGTTGCAACTCCAGGTCGTCTACTTGACTTGGTGAATCGTCGTCAAATCAAATTGGATAAAGTTGACGCGTTAATCGTCGATGAAGCTGACCGTATGCTTGACCTGGGCTTCTCTGAAGACTTAGAAGCAATTGGTGAGTTGGCTGCAAACCGCAAACAAACTCTTATGTTCTCTGCGACTTTTGCACCACGTATCATTACACTTGCAGAACGCATGATGAATGATCCAATGCGTATTTCGATCGAAACTGGTCACTCTACAAATACTGATATTACTCAGACTTTGCATTGGACTGACGGTTTCGAGCACAAGAAAAAACTTCTTACTCACTGGTTGAACGAAGAAGACGTTGATCAAGCAGTTGTATTTGCGTCAACTCAAGAAGACACAGATATGTTGGCTGAAGAACTTGCTGAAGCAGGTCTATCAGTTGTAGCACTTCACGGTGCTATGCCACAAACTGTTCGTAACCGTCGTTTACGTAGCATCCGTGAAGGTCGTGCGAAGATCTTGGTTGCAACTGACGTTGCAGCGCGTGGTCTTGACGTACCAACTATTTCACACGTAATTAACTTCGGTCTTCCAATGAAGAATGAAGACTATGTACACCGTATCGGTCGTACAGGTCGTGCGGGTCGTACTGGTAAAGCCATTACTTTGGCGACTTACCGTGAACGCGGTAAAATCCGTGCTTTGGAAGACTTCCTTGATGCGCGTCTAAACGTATCTGAAATTGAAGGTCTTGAGCCATCTCCACCTCCTGCACGTGGTAGCCGTGATGGCGCTGGTCGCGGTCGTGGCCGTGATGGCGGTCGTCGTGATGGCGGTCGTGGTGGTTTCGGTGGCGGTCGTCGTTTTGAAGGCGAAAGCAACTTCAAACGTCGTGAAGGCGGTGATGATCGTCCACGTCGTAGCTTCGATGACAAACCTCGTGGCGAACGTCCAGCATTTGGCGAAGATCGTCCACGTCGTGACTTTGGTGATCGTCCAGCTCCACGTCGTGAAGGCGGTTTCGGTGATCGTCCACAACGTTCGTTTGATGACCGTCCAAAGCGTGACTTCGGTGATCGTCCAGCTCCACGTCGTGAAGGCGGTTTCGGTGATCGTCCACAACGTTCGTTTGATGACCGTCCAAAGCGTGACTTCGGTGATC
>NZ_JAMXXO010000022.1:0-41776 GCF_024129115.1 Acinetobacter lwoffii | reverse complement strand
AATTATCAAAGTTCTGTTGCTTTAGCCTGTATATTTTTATGGCTACCTTTATAGGGTTAATTATGAACAGTAAATGTCAACAGACCCTAATAAAAAAAATTTATCTTTTGATCAATATTTATTTAATCGCCTCTATTGCTTGAATCGAATACTATACATATCAACTTTATAGGCATGAATGACGTATGGCTGACAGTCAATTTTCCAAAGCTCTTATTTTTATGCTGATTGGCTCCGCCATCATTTTGGCACTGTCACTGGGTGTACGTCATGCCTTTGGTCTGTATCTGGTACCGATGAGCGAAGAGTTTGGCTGGGGTCATAATGTTTTTAGTCTGGCCATTGCCATGCAAAACCTGATCTGGGGTGCAGTTCAACCGATTACCGGGGCATTTGCTGATAAATATGGCAGCAAGATTGTGGTAGCTGTAGGCGGAGCCTTATATGCAATTGGTCTACTCTTGATGGCAGTTAGCTCGACCGGATTATTGCTTAATCTAAGTGTGGGTCTGATTCTGGGTCTCGCCCTGTCTGCCACCTCATTTCCGGTCTTATTGTCTGCGGTCGGGCGTGCCGCCCCACCAGAAAAGCGCAGTTTGGCAATGGGAATTGCCAGTGCGGCCGGGTCTTTTGGTCAGTTTATCATGCTGCCTTCAACCCTGCTGCTATTACAGAATGTTGGCTGGTCAGCGGCGCTGGTGGTCAGTGCCATTTTAATTGCACTGATTGTGCCATTGGCCTGGATGCTGAAAGCACCGATGTATGTTCATCCCAACGCGGCCGCTACCCCCAATAAAGTCTCACTCAATTTTAAACAGATTCTGGTGGTAGTGAAAAATCATAAACCGTTCTGGTTTCTAGCCATGGGCTTTTTTGTTTGTGGTTTTCAGGTCGTTTTTATTGGCATCCACCTGCCGGGCTATCTGATTGATCATGGCTTTAATGCCACAACCGGTACGATTTTCTTAGCCTTAGTGGGTCTGTTTAATGTGCTAGGCACCTATACCGCCGGCTGGCTCGGTGGAAAATATTCCAAACCGCATCTGCTAATGGGATTATATGCCTTGCGTGGAATTGCGATTATTGCCTTTCTCATGCTGCCTCTCAGCACATGGACAGTCTATAGCTTTGGTGTCATTATGGGGTTACTCTGGTTATCGACCGTTCCGCTGACCAATGGCATTGTAGCGAATATGTTCGGGGTGAAATATCTGACCATGCTCAGTGGCATTGTGTTCTTTACTCATCAGGTTGGCTCGTTTTTCGGTGGCTGGCTCGGTGGAGTCAACCATGATTTGAGCGGCAATTATAATGCGGTGTGGATGCTATCAATTGTCCTCAGCATTTTTGGCGTACTGGTGCATTTCTGGGTCAATGAGGAGCAAATCGTCCATGACTGATTCTCTACTGAAACTCAAACTTTCGATTGTGGTGGCAATCCTGCTTTTACTGGCTTTGTCGATTGGCCTGTGGTTACAAACCCCTCAGCTGTTTGAATATTTTAATCAGGCTTTCTGCGCACACTAAACTGTCGAAATATCCTCAGCAGAAAATGCGCAATCCATCGCACAATAAGTTAAATGTTTCAAAATCAACTGAATAGTAAAAATAACAGATTATTCATAAACTTATCATTTCTTTTGATTTTATTTCAGTCTGGAATTTTCTTAGATTTTGATCAATAAGAAAATTCTGAGACTTGATAATGACCAGCTTAACCCAACTTTCACAAGCGATTCATGATGCTCCACGCTGGCATCAGCAAGATCAATTTCAACATCCGGATGAAATCAAGATTGTACCGCAAACCGGTCAGGCCTTAGGTGCAGTGGTCTATGGCTTGGATGCCCGTAAAGTCCAATCATCCAAAACCATTTTAAAGTTAAAACAGGCGCTGGCCGAGCATCTGATTTTGATCTTTAAGCAGCAAAGTCTGGATGATTTACAATACTTGGCGTTTTCAACTTATTTCGGTTCCATTTTCCGCCCAGGTGCAGATACACCGGTACTGGCTGCGCAGTCGGATAGCGGCATTCCACCCGATGTCGTGCCGGTGTCCAATGCCGTCGGTCAGGGAGATTACACTGGGCATGGTGAACTAACTCCACATGCCGATCATCAATGGACACCATTACCCTCTTTTGGCTCCCTTCTGTATGCAATTGAACTGCCTCAGGACGGCGGACAGACCAGCTGGATCAACACCATTAAAGCCTATGATGCACTCGATGAAGCAACCAAGGTAGAGATCGATCAGCTACAACTGATTACTTACAACCCTTTCGTGCGCCGTCAAAAAACCAGAGATCAGACTGATGATCAAGGTTATGGTTCAAGCCCATTGTATCGTTTTAAAGATCAACCGATTTTAAGCCATGCTTATCCACATCCACTGGTGCGCACTCATCCTGAATCCGGCCGTAAAGCGCTTTGGCTAAACACCCATACCGAAGTCGAGCTGGTCAATTATGATGATCAGGCTGGCAGTCAACTGATCGCCAAATTACGTGAGCATATTTCGAAACCTGAATTCGCTTATGAACATCACTGGGAAATTGGCGATATCGTGTTCTGGGATAATCAGGTGACCTTACACTCACGCCGTCCATTCCCGGCAGATCAGCGCCGTTTATTGAAACGCATCAGTCTGGCGGGTAGCCGTCCGTTTTAATAATAAAAACGAGAATAACGAGAAAGGTAGAGCTAGTTTAACCCTTCAAAAATTACGATTCATCATGTCGATCTTCCACCATTGAGACTTTGACCGCCTCAATGGTTTTTTATTTTTTCAAACAATCAACATCCTTGGTTCTGAATATAAATATGGAAGTAAATCCTTTAACAAAACAAAGTGCCTGTTTACTTTTCCTCACCTAATCTGCCTAGTGTATTTTCCTTTTTCTGCTTAGCGTATTAGAAAATCAGCAATAAACCTATGGAAAGAGGAAACGACAATGAATCAGCTTCAATTTTCAGATTGTGTTCAAACCTGTATGAACTGTTCCCTGGCATGCGCTAACTGTGCCAGTGCCTGTCTTAAAGAAGAAGATTTAGACATGATGCGGGAATGTATCCAGCGCTGTCTGGATTGTGCAGATATCTGTCAGCTGTGTGCCCGTATGGAACAAAAGCAGTCTCCATTCATGCATGAGATATGTGAACTTTGCGCCAAAGCATGTGACTACTGTGCAGAAGAATGTGGCAAGCACCAACATGAACATTGTCAGCAATGTGCCGAAGCATGCCGCCGCTGTGCTGAAGAATGCCGAAAAATGGCGGCTTAAAAATTCGATTTGATCAACTTGACTGACTTAATCACTTCCAATAAAAAAACCGCAAGTGAAGACTTGCGGTTTTTCTGTCTAAGTCAAATATCTCACTTAGAATAAACGGTTCATACCATTCAGTGTGGCTACACGATACGCTTCAGCCATAGTCGGATAGTTAAACGTGGTTTCTACGAAGTACTTGATGGTATTGTTCGGGCTGTTCATGACTGCCTGACCAATATGGATAATTTCAGAGGCATTATTACCGAAGCAATGTACACCCAAAACTTCCAGTGTTTCACGATGGAACAGAATCTTTAATTCGCCCATAGTATCTCCGGTAATCTGTGCACGTGCCAAATGACGGAATGATGCCTGACCGACTTCATACGGAATCTTTTCTTCAGTCAGCTGCTGTTCAGTCTTACCAATCGAAGAAATCTCAGGAATGGTGTAAATCCCGGTTGGAATATCAGTCACCGGCGCAACGTCTTTCTCGCCGCTCATATTGGCACCCGCGCAACGACCTTGGTCATAGGCAGCAGAGGCTAGTGAAGGCCAACCGATTACATCACCGGCAGCGTAGATATTTTCTACTTCAGTCTGATATTGATCATTCACAGTCAATTGACCACGGCTGTTCGGTTTCAGGCCGACATTTTCAAGGCCTAGACCATCGGTATTGCCTGAACGGCCATTACACCACAAAATCGCGTCGGCTTTAATTTTCTTGCCGCTTTGCGTGTGCATCACCACATGGTCGTCAAATGTTTCTAAAAAGTCGATCTGTTCATTATGACGAATCAGCACACCCTGTTCACGCAAGTGATAAGACAGCGCATCAGAGATTTCATCATCCAGATAGCTTAAAAGTTTGTGTTGGGTGTTGATCAGGTCAACTTTATGTCCCAAACCAATAAAGATCGAGGCATATTCACAACCGATTACACCTGCGCCATAAATGATGATTTTCTGGATGGAATAGTCCAGATCCAGAATTTTGTCTGAATCAAATACACGTGGATGATTAAAATCAAGAATGTCTGGACGATATGGACGCGAGCCGCTGGCAATGACCAGTTGCTTGAACATCAGCGTTTCTTTAATGCCATCTGGGTTAAATACAAAAATGGTATTTTGATCCTGAATGTAGGCACGACCATGATAAATATCAATTTTATTGCGGTCGTAGAAACGTGAATGTGTATCTACTTGTTGTTGAATAACTTTATGTGCATGACGCAACACTTGCTTCATGGTGAACTGCTTCCAGTCCCCAACTTTTTGAAACAGTGGATCACGTTGATAACGGATAATACTGGATACTGTTTGACGCAATGCTTTACTTGGAATCGTACCGACATGGGTACAGTTACCACCCAGCTGTTCACGCATCTCAACGATTGCAACACGCTTACCAGATTTGGCAAGTTTCATTGCCGCGCCTTCGCCCGCAGGGCCCGAACCTAGAACTACCGCATCATATTTAACGAAAGTCCCACTAACGACCTCTTTTTTACGTGGCATTCAACGCTCCTCAAAATTAAAAAATTCACTTTAATCTACACTCTTATTATGACGTAAATCCTGTTGATTTGGTGTATTTAACTCACATATATTGCTTGATAAGAACATTTTTTAAATGAATACCCCTTTTTGCCCTATTTAGAACGAAGTCCGTTATAATAACTGCGCTATCTTTGAGTATCTCTCCCTTCAAAAACAGTGGAAAAGTTGAATATGTCTGAAAACCGTAAACCTGAACAGGGCGTCAAACTTCGCGGTGCGGAAAAAGTTGCCCGCATTCCTGTAAAAGTTGTTCCTACGGTTGAAACGCCACGTAAGCCGGACTGGATCCGGGTGAAAATGGCGGCACCTGAAGAAGTTCAACGTATTAAAACCACACTACGTCAGCAAAAATTACATACGGTGTGCGAAGAAGCCGCCTGTCCAAACCTGCCTGAATGTTTTGGTGGCGGTACTGCGACTTTCATGATTATGGGCGATATCTGTACCCGTCGTTGTCCGTTCTGTGATGTGGCTCATGGCCGTCCAAATGCACTCGATGCAGATGAACCGCGTCATATGGCAGAAACTATTGCCAACCTGGGTTTGAAATATGCGGTAATCACTTCGGTAGACCGTGATGATTTACTGGATGGCGGTGCACAGCATTTTGTCGATTGTATTAAAGAAGCACGTGCTCTAAGCCCAAATACCTTACTCGAAATTCTGGTGCCGGACTTCCGTGGCCGTATGGATATCGCGCTGCGTATCATGACTGAATGTCCGCCAGATGTGTTTAACCACAATATCGAAACTGTACCGCGTTTATATAAAGCCATGCGTCCAGGTTCTGACTATCAGCACTCTTTAAACCTGCTGAAAATGTTTAAAGAATACTGCCCGGACGTACCAACTAAATGTGGTCTGATGGTCGGTATTGGTGAAACTGAAGAAGAAGTGCTGGCCCTGCTTGATGATCTGCATGCGCATGGCGTAGATTATGTGACGATTGGTCAGTATTTGCAGCCTTCAAAAGAACATGCAGCGATTGACCGCTTTGTAACACCTGAAGAATTCGAGCGTTATACCGAACATGGCCAAAAACTGGGCTTCCGCAATATCTGGGCAGCACCAATGGTTCGTTCAAGCTACTTTGCCGACCGCCAATACTACGGCGAACCAGTTCCAGCAGTGCGCCGTAAAGTTGACCCTGCCAAAAAAATTGCAGTTCAGGCCATTGAAGCTTAATCCTGTTTAAATAAATGAAATAAAAGCCCTCTCAAGTAGAGGGCTTTTTAATATCCATAATTGAAATTTTACTCAGCGTTAAACGCCATTTTTTATTTTAGATAAGATTAAGTCATTACTTATCTTCACATTTCTTTGCGCGTTCTCACTTGAAGACTGAGCATTTTTCAAACAATCTCAAAAATAGATGAAAGATTTAAAAATATCGTTGCAAGACTTGAAAACGATCATTCTCACACGTGCAATGCTGAACCTGTCCGATCCTCAAGCGACAAAAAAAATGAATGAACTGTGACAAAAATTCTATGAGATCTCGGCACAGGCAGCGTTGTATAAATCTGGAGAACTATAACAATGCTATTTATATTTGCTGTACTACTGCTATTACTTAGTTTATGGGCGGTTTTCTATTTTCAGCTCTCCCGTAGCGCGGGTGCAATTGCACTAATTGTCATGTCAGTAGTCTGTGCCTTTATTAGCCCATGGTCACTTATTCTCGGCATTCCGCTGATCCTGATTAGCCTTGTGGTGATGATCCACCCTTTACGTATGTCGTTCATTTCTAAACCGGCCTATAAAGCACTGGCCAATGCCATGCCGAGTATCAGCCCGACAGAACGTGAAGCGCTGGATTCCGGAACTAGCTGGTGGGAAAAAGAGCTGTTTATGGGTGCACCGAATTGGGAAACCTTTAACAGTTATCCTTATCCAAAGCTGTCGCTAGAAGAACAGGCCTTTCTGGACAATGAAGTTGAAACCTTGTGCAGCATGCTGGATGAATGGGAAATTCATGAGCAAAAAGCGCTGCCTGATCATGTCTGGCAATATATTAAGGAACATGGTTTCTTGGGCCTGATTATTCCCAAAGAATACGGCGGTCGTGCCTTTAGCTCCTTTGCCCAAAGTCGGGTGATGAGCAAGATTGCTTCGCGATCTCTGACCACAGCCGTGAGTTGTATGGTACCGAACTCACTCGGACCAGGCGAGCTGTTACTGCATTATGGTACCGAAGAACAGAAAGACCGTTATCTGCCGGGTCTGGCGCGAGGCGAAGAAATTCCCTGTTTCGGTTTGACCAGTCCGGAGGCCGGTTCCGATGCTGGTGCGATTCCTGATACCGGTGTAGTCTGCTATGGCCAGTTTGAAGGTCAGGAAGTACTCGGTCTGAGAATGAATTTTTCCAAACGCTGGATTACTTTGGCACCAATTGCGACAGTGGTGGGTCTGGCCTTTAAAATGTATGATCCGGATCATCTTTTGGGTGAACAGACTGAATATGGCATTACCTGTGCCCTGCTTCCTGCCAGTCATGAAGGCGTAATAGTGGGACCACGACATAACCCGGGACCGCCATTCATGAATGGAACAGTGGAAGGTAAAGATGTCTTTATTCCACTGGACTGGATTATTGGTGGCGTAAAAAATGCCGGTAAAGGATGGCGCATGCTGATGGAATGTTTGGCAGTCGGTCGTGGCATTTCCCTACCAGCGCTGTCTACTTCTACTTCAGAAATGACTTATTTAAATGTGGGTGCTTTCTCTCGTATTCGTCAGCAATTCAAGATTTCAGTTGGTAAGTTTGAGGGTGTTCAGGAAGCCAATAGTGAAATCGCCAGTGACACCTATATGCTGGAAGCCTTCCGTTATCTGGTCACCTGTGGTCTGAATCAGGGTGGCAAGCCTGCCGTAATGACGGCGATTGCCAAATACTATGCAACTGAAGGCATGCGTAAAGTGGTCAATCACGGCATGGATGTGGTCGGTGGTCGTGCCATTCAGATGGGGCCGCGTAACTTTCTGGCACCTTACTATCAGGCAATTCCAGTCTCCATTACCGTCGAAGGCGCCAATATTCTCAGTCGTTCCTTGATGATTTTTGGACAGGGTTCAATGCGCTGCCATCCTTATCTATATGAAGAATTACAGCTCTTACAGGCAGAAGACTCGGCAGCGGCTCTAAATCCTTTTGATAACTTGCTGTTTAAGCATTTGGGTTACACCTTTAACCGGACTGCTCGCTCCTTTGCCTATGCCTTTACAGGTGGCTCAAGTGCTGCGCCGCAAAGTGCGGTTGATTTCACCCAGCCTTATTATAAGATCATTAATCGGCTGAGTGCCAACTTTGCTTTAACTGCGGATATGTGCCTAGGTTTACTCGCAGGGGATATCAAACGTAAGGAAATGCTTTCGGGTCGTCTGGCCGATATTCATGCACATCTGTTTATTGCTTCCTCAATTCTGAAATATTTTGAGCATAGCAAAAAGACTGAAGATGAGCGTTTACATGCACAGCTTGCGGTAGAAAAGTCTCTGTATACAGCGCAAGAAGCATTTTTTGACCTGTTTGCTAACTTTCCATCAGGTGCAGCAGCAGGCATGGTCAAACTGCTATGTTTCCCATTTGGCCGTCCGGTACAGAAACCATCAGACCAGCTGAAACAACAGGTAGCAAACAGCATGATGGAAAATAATGCTTTCCGGCAGTCACTCAAAAAACATGTCTACTATAATATTAATGAAAATGATGTCACTGGCCGTATGGAATCTACTTTCAATCTGCTACTCGAGATTGAAAAACTCTGGGATCGCTTTAAAAAAGCTGAAAATAAAGGACAATTTAAAGGACTCAGTTTTGCTGAGCATGTAGCCGATGCACAGCTACAAGGCTTTATTAATGATCAGGAAGCAGAAAAATTGCTGCACTATAATGCGCGCCGTTATGACAGCATGTTGACCGATGTCTTTGATCTGCATTTGAATGAGGTATTAGAGCTTGAGAATCCGTATCTCATCAAGGAAGATGTCAAAGGAACAGATACTTCAGTGCAAACTGATCCTTCACATTCAGTATCACCTTAAATAAAACTTGAATTTAAGGTGTCATAAAAATTCCAGAGTGAAGTCATTTTATTACTTTACTCTGGAAGCTTTACAAGTGGCTTTTCAGCCCTTTTTTACGATTATGGCACGATAGTATTTTAGCTTAAAAGCGTTAAGCTAAAGCAATAATAAAACTGAGGATAAAGCATGTCACAACAAGATTATGAAAATGGCTTGAAAGTCCGTACCGAAGTAATGGGCGAAAGCTTTGTGCAGCGTGCTCAGGAAAATACTGTGCCTTTTACCCAGCCTCTACAGGACTGGATTAATGAACATGCCTGGGGTTCGACCTGGCAACGTGAAGGTGTATTACCGCGTAAGTATCGTTCTTTAATTACCATTGCCTTCCTAACCGCGCAAAAAAGTCCCACTGAACTAAAAGGTCATGTGCGAGGTGCCCTAAATAACGGCGCAACGGTTGAGGAAATTCAGGAAGTGTTGTTGCATAGCCTGCCTTACTGCGGTGCACCGGCAACCCAGGAAGCCTTTCGTGCCGCGCTTGAAGTCATTCAGGAATATGAAACGAATCAGTAGAATTAAAAGATGAATATAGACTGTAAATTTCTGAAGCCTAGGAAGGTTTAACATTAGCTTAAGCTATTTAAATTAATAATCAATAAGAAAGCCGAGAGTTATTAAATTCTCGGCTTTTCATATTTTTGATAATAAAATCTGTCGTTATGGATTTAATTCAAAATAATGGTTTTTCTATGAATAGCAATTTATAAGAAAGACTCTAACCCCTTAATTCAATCTGTGTACGTTGTTCTAAGCCTTGCACCGCAGCGGAGAAATCCAACTGGCTGGCCTGTGGCTTGGCAATCTGCTGGAACTGTTGTTGCACCAATGACATCACTGATAAATCCAATTGCTGCTGTTGCACTAGTTCCAAAGCAATACCAATATCTTTCTGCAATAAATCCAGCGCAAAGGTTTTATGAAACTCACGGCTTAAAACCCGCTGTGCCATGATATTTTCTGACATGCTGCTTTTACCACTGGAATGATTAATACAGTTCAACGCACTGCTTAAATCAACTCCCTGCCCTTTCAGCACAGTCAGCCCTTCAGCCAATGCCCATAAGTGAGTCGCCATTAAGGTATTATTCACGGCTTTTACCGCAAAACCAGAACCGCTTTCTCCCACATATTCAATCAAACCTGCAAAGGCATCAATGATCGGCTTGACTTGTTCAAAGGCTTGTTCATTGCCTCCGACCATCATAGTTAAAGTGCCTTTTTCTGCGCCAACGGTTTGGCCAGAAACCGGTGCATCCAGATAAAAACTGCTTTGTTGCTCCAAGAGCTTCGCCAGTTTCTGTGCTGATTCCGGTACACCACTGGTACAGTCAATCCAGATTGCACCTTGTTTGGGTGGATGAGCTGCAATTAATGCTTCTACATCCTGACTGGTCGGTAAACAGGAAAAGATAAAATCTGCCTGAACCGCCTGCTCAATACCAACTGCCTGCGTTACAAAAGTTTCGGCATGCGCTACAGCTTTCTGTTCAGTACGGTTCCAGACCCACACCTGATGTCCGAGTTTTGGCAAATGGGAGGCCATATGCCAGCCCATTGCCCCGAGTCCTAAAAATGCAATTGTATGACTCAAAAAATGCTCCTCATTTTAAACGACTGGCTTAGCCTCAACTTCGGTTACAGTTTCAGCTGGTTCAGATGCTGGTAATTCTTTATCTTCACCACGGTTCAGGAATAGATTCAATAGAATTGCGGCTAAGGTTGCGGTACCAATACCACCCAGATCAAAACCACCGATCTGCAAGCTATAGTTCCCTGTACCCATGATCAGACAGACTGCACCAATAATCAGCGTACTGTTCTTGGTGAAATCAACACGGTTATCTACCCAAATTTTCGCACCAGCCACCGTAATCAGACCAAATACGACAATCGATGCACCACCCAATAAAGCCACTGGAATGGTACTGATCACTGCGCCAAATTTAGGCGAAAGTCCGAGTAAAATTGCGAAGATACCAGCAAAGACAAATACAGTGGTTGCATAAACTCTGGTGACTGCCATTACACCGATATTTTCGGCATAAGTGGTCATGCCTGTACCACCGACAGAAGCTGACAATGAAGTACACACCCCATCAGCAAAGAAACCGCGTCCCATATACGGTGACAGGTTTTTACCGGTCATCGCAGAGACTGCCTTAAAGTGTCCCAGATTTTCTGCAACCAAGATAATTGCCACTGGTGCAATCATTAGCATGGCATTTATTTCAAAGACCGGACTCTGGAAATTTGGCAAACCAAACCATGCGGCTTCACTGACCTTGGTAAAATCAATCGCAGGTCCGAAGCCCATCACATTGGTGAAAAGGAAATAAATCAGGTAGGAAGATAATAAGCCCAATAACAATAATAGACGGCGTACCATCCCGCGGGTAAACACAGCAATCACACTGATACAGATAATCGTGATTAAAGCCATCCACGAATCAAACTGGTTCGCTGAAACACTCTTAATTGCGACTGGCGCCAGGTTCAAACCAATGATCATCACAATCACGCCTGTCACTACTGGCGGCATCAGTTTTTCAATCCAGTTGGTACCGGTTTTCATGACCAGCAGACCAATCAAGGCATAGACAATACCACAAGCAATGGTACCGCCAAGCGCCAGTCCGATATTAGGATTCGCACCAACTCCGGAATACCCCGTCACTGCGACGACCGCACCAATAAAGGCAAAGCTGGATCCCAGATAACTAGGCAATCGACCGCCCGTGATCAGGAAAAATAAAATGGTCCCAATCCCAGTAATGAAAATCGTGAGATTAGGATCAAACCCCATTAATAAGGGTGCCAGCACGGTTGCGCCAAACATGGCAAACACATGCTGCAACCCGAGAATAATACTTTTTCCAGCAGGCAGATATTCATCTGTTTGCACGGGTGTGGTATCGAGATTGCCTTGGTAAGGCTTAAATTTTGGAAACCACGTTTCTTTTTCTTGCATCGGCTTCCCCTCCTTGATTAGGATTGAATTGAATTAGCACATTTTGTGTGGCTCACAGTAAGAACGGTTGAAGTACATCAGCGCATTGCCTTGACTCTGGCACATCGCTTTCACCTCACAGAACAGCACGTCATGACTGCCTACGGATAAACATTGGACCACCTCGCAGTCAAAACTGACTAAGGCATCCTCAAGTACAGGTGACTGGGTCACCAAAGTTTTCCAGTTCCCCTGACTGAAACGCTCTGCCATTGGTGTTTTTCCACCAAACAGATTGGAAAGATGTTGTTGATGTGATGCCAAGGTATTCACACACAACACCTGATTCTTTTTAAAGGTTTCATAAACTGAAGCAGAACGGTTCAGACACACCAGCAACGTTGGTGGTGTATCCGTCACGCTACATACGGCTGAGGCAGTAAATCCTGCCTGTCCTGCCTCACCTTGCGTGGTAATGACATTGACTGCAGCCCCGAGATTGGACATGCCTTGACGGAAAATCTGCTGATCAACTTGGGTAAAGATGTCATCTGATGCGTTAGTCGCCAAAACCTTATTTAATGCGTTATTTTCTGCAACTGTTTCTGTGATGATTTTAGATAGTTTGGCATTCATGCTGTTCTCCCGCCCCCAAGTCAATATTCAGTTTCAGACCTGGGGCATCTAGTAATGAGATTGAATCAGGTAGATCGACTTATACATGGGCAATCGAAGCAATTTCGACCAGCGCATCAGGTTTGACCAAACCTGTCTGTACGCAATACCGTGCCGGCTTATCTCCCGGGAAATACTCTGCATAAACTGCATTAATCGCAGCATAATCTGCCCAGTCTTTGACAAAGACATGGTTAAAGGTCACGTCATCCATACTGCCGCCTGCTTCCTCAATCACACGCTTGATAGTTTCCAGAATATGACGGGTCTGTGCTGCGGCATCACCGACATCCACCACATTATTATTTTCATCAAAAGCTAATGTACCGGATACATACACGATATTGTCTGCCTTGGTTGCCGGTACATACGGTGCTAATGGTTTCGATGTTCCTGCTGGAATAATGATTTCTTTAGGCATACTATTTTTTCCTTAATTCTGTTCTTTAATTCTTTATGCGCTTACAGCTAATTTAGTTTCTTTTAGTGACTCACTTTCTTTTTGAAAGGTCTCTACAAAATTTTTGGTATCTGATACCCAGCCAAAGAAAGTCTTGATGTTATACAGACTGGCTTCATGCGCTTCGACTGGACCGGCCTGATGGCAGGCATCAGCAAGTGCGATACCAAAATATTCTAAGAAGAAGCCATCACGTAGTGTCGACTCCACACACACGTTGGTGGCAATCCCCACAAAGACCAGATTGCGAATTCCTCTTACACGCAACATGCTGTCCAGCGCGGTATTAAAGAAACCGCTATAACGTGGCTTTTCGATCACCAGGTCTTGTGGCAGTGGTTTTAACTCATCAATCAGCTCAAAATCCCAACCACCTTTTGCTAATAATTGCCCCTGTAATTCAGGACGTTTACGCATGGTCTTTAAGGCATTGGATTTATGGAAATTTGGAGAGTCCTTACCACCCGCTTCCTTATATTCTGCATCCCAGCCATTTTTGAAATAAATCACCTGAATACTGGCCGCATGCGCAGCATCGACTGCTTTTTTTATATTTTCGACCACGGGTTTGGTTTTTGAGATATCAAAACCAGCCAGATCCAGATAGCCACCCTGCGAGGTATAGGCATTCTGCATGTCGATCACAATCAGGGCAGTCTGTTCAGGTGCAAGGCAGATTGCTTCAGGCTCAGCTTTAAGCGATTTTCCGGTACCGAGTTTTTCAGTAAAACCGGCCCTTACCACTAATTCACTCATGCGCTTTTCTCCAGTACAGGTGCTTCACCCTCAATCACAATATGCTCACGGCATTTCATCAATGGCTGGATTTTCTGACCGAAATCTTCTACACCCTGAACGAAATCATCAAAGGTCAGCAACACACCTTCAGTGCCCTTGATCTCGCCAATTTCATCCAACATTCGTGCCACATTTTCATAAGAACCTACCAAGGTTCCCATATTGATATTCACTGGAGATACGCTAGACGCCATTTGACGGATATTGGTATCTGCACCGGAAGTCGTGTCTTTCCCGCCCTGATTCATCAACCAGTTAATCGCTTCCATATCTGCGCCATCGTTATAGTGTTGCCATTTCACTTGAGCTTCTTCATCAGTTTCTGCCGCGATGACCATAAACAGCACATAAGTCTGTACATCACGACCCGTCACATCTGTTTTTTCTTTTAGGCGATCATTAATTTCTGCATAAGCGGTCGGTGTATTCAGCCCTTTACCAAACACGAAGTTGTAGTCAGCATATTGCGCAGAAAACTCCAGACCGGCATCAGACTGACCAGCACAGATGATTTTCATGTCTGCTTGCGGGCGAGGGCTGACACGACAGTCTTCCATCTGGAAATGTTCGCCCTTAAAGTCTGACTTACCAGTCGCCCAAAGTTCACGCAGAATTTGTACATATTCAGACAGATATTCATAGCGTTTACCAAAATAGTCATTACCTGGCCACATACCCATTTGGGTATATTCAGGTGGTTGCCAGCCGGTCACCACATTTAGACCAAAACGACCATTTGAAATCGAATCAATAGTTGATACCATGCGCGCGACAATTGCAGGTGGCATCACCAGAGTTGCGGCAGTTGCGAAAATTTTAATTTTGCTGGTGACAGCAGCAAGACCTGCCATTAGGGTGAAAGTTTCCAGGTTATGTTCCCAAAATTCAGTCTTGCCACCAAAGCCACGCAGCTTGATCATAGAAAGTGCGAAATCGAAACCATAGTGCTCAGCGCGCTGTACGATTTGTTTGTTTAACTCAAAAGTCGGCATGTACTGCGGTGCATTTTCAGAGAGTAACCAGCCATTATTTCCGATTGGACAGAAGACACCTATTTTCATTTTCACACCTCATTATTTTTAACACTTATTCAAAATTCTGATTCCACTTCGGGAATTTTATTTACAAGATAAACATTGCAAAGCGTGTGCCAACTATATTTAATTTATAATTATCAATTACTTAATATTTTATTTTTTGAATTTTTAGTAAAATAACCATTTTTACCTATGAGTCAATTTTGAACATATTGTTTCATTCAAGTGCACTCGTAGCAATTTTTGCATTTGCAGTTCATGCATCAATTCGAAGTAAAAACCATGCTGATGCTACAAAAATGATTGATTAGAAAAAATAAAAAACCAGACACGAGGTCTGGCTTTAAAAAAATCTTCAAACTAAGGGGAAATCAGGAATGAAAGGATCAGTTGATTCACCTGATCTGTCTCGGTCACAGTAGATGCATGTGCACCTGTAGCAAGCAAACTTAGCTGACTATGCGGCAAGCATTGCTGTAATTGCTGTGACCGTTGATAAGGCACCAGGAAATCATTCTGATTGGCAAGCAGATGTATAGGAATATCTTTGAGTGCCTGTTGATGTTCTGTGTTTAGTTTAAAAGTCTGCACGGCTTGTAGGCGTGCCAGAACATTTTTGATCGGTGGAAAGTCAAGGAGCTGCTTATTTTCTGCTTCGGTTAACTGATCAATATGGGTTGAAATCCACTGCGGCGGATAAAGAAATAAAGCCTGTGCTCTCACATATGCCTCTGCCCCGCTATTGAGCAATAACGAAGTCCGGGCTTCGAAACACTTCTGAGTATGAGCATCCAGCTCTCCCCAAGCATTTAACATGGTCAAACTGAGCAGCTTAAACTTTCTTTCAGCCTGATAGGTCGCCAGTTGCATGCCGATATGTCCGCCCAACGCATGCCCGATAAAATGAAACTCTCGAATGCCATCATTGATCAATAAATCCAGAATCTGGCCGGCCATATGGTCGATCGAATAAGGCGTGGGCAAGAGTTCAGAATCTGAATGACAGCCTTCCTGGTCATAAGTAACCACATGAAAATGCTGCTGTAAAACTCTAATTTGAGGATTCCAGAAACTGGCATGTCCGCCCAGTCCGGACGAAAGCACCACATAAGGTGCATCTGCCTGTGCTGCATGATTAATAAATAAAGACATAAATTTCTCATAGTTTAAATATGAGATGAACGCAGCAAAATATATGCCTAAACAGGACCTTTTTTGAACAACTGTTAAAATTACAGCCAGTAGACATTAAAGCTGTAATAAAATTCTTGTACTTCAAAACGTACGTTATAACCCAGATCTGTTAACTCGGCAGACAAGGCACGGATATCTTCCAAAGGCAGATGTTTGGGAAAAACTGTCAGTACCGCTGTATTGCCTTGCCGGGCATTATCTTCAATCAGTTGCGCCAGACGTGGCTTATACATTTCAATATTCAGGTTAGCAACATTAGATAAAATTTTGGCCTGATCTGCCGTCATAAAATTCATTTTTATTTTCTCTTTTAATGTTATTTCACTAAGCTAAATGATTTATAAAACGCTTAATATTTCACTTTTGTATCAGAACATGCTGAAAGAAAGTATAAAAAAAATCCCTCATCATGAGGGATTTTTTTTAATCAAACTTATTGGCCTGGCAGAGGAATATATTGTGAAGCACTGTTTTGTGCCTTACGTTCAGTCACCACAACCTCTAGGATCATGGTTCTTCCTGCCCGCTCAATTTCAATCTGAATGGTACTGTTTGGCTTTTGCAAGGCCACAAAATTAATCAGATGTGAGGCAGAACTAATCTCTTCCTCATTTACTTTCATAATCTTATCGCCACGCTGGATTCCAGCCTTGGCAGCAGGTCCATCCGGTAGCACTTCTGCGACCGTCACACCTTTTTCTTTGGGTTGCAGGACATCATCACGCTCTGCAGGTAATAAGCTGATCCCTAACCAGCCACGAACCACACGGCCATCTTTCAAAATGGCATTCATCACCTGCTGACAGATTTTGGCCGGAATGGCAAAACCAATCCCCAGTGAACCACCAGACTGCGAGAAGATTGCAGTATTCACACCAATTAAATTACCGGCGACATCAATCAGCGCACCACCCGAGTTACCCGGGTTAATTGCAGCATCAGTCTGCACAAAGTCTTCATAGGTATTAATACCCAAGTCTGAACGGCCCGTTGCCGAGATAATCCCCTGCGTCACGGTTTGCCCAACACCAAAAGGATTACCAATCGCCAGAACCACATCACCGACTTCATTGCCACTGAGTTTAAATGGCAGAACTGGCAATTGTGTCAGTTCAATCTTGATCACGGCCAGATCGGTATCCGGATCAGTTCCGACCACCTTGGCTTCAGCACGACGTCCATCCTGCAAAGCCACTACAATCTGATCGGCCTGCGCAATCACATGGTTATTGGTCAGGATATAACCGTCTGGACGTACAATTACACCCGAACCTAAACTGTTTTCATTCGGGCTTTGTCCATACTGGTCAGGCAACTGATCGCCAAAGAATTCACGAAATACCGGATCGGTCAGTAAAGGATGCGCCTGTTGCTTGACTTTTTGGGTAGTAAAAATATTCACGACAGCGGGTGCTGCCACTTTTACAGCAGCACTATAGGAGACCACGCCTCCTGAGCGCGACGTATCAATCAACGGCTCTACTTTTTCAGCAGGCATTTTGACACCATCTGGCGCAACTGGTGCCTTTGGTTTTTGTAGTTGTTGCCACCCCAAAAAACCGATAATGACTAAAATCAGTAACACCCAGGGTAACCATGTAAAGGTGCGGCGCACGTTGCTATCCTCTAAAATATTTTAATTCGTTGATGACTAAGTAATTTGTGTCCTATTGTAATGCGAAATACATAACTAAACACAAAAAATTCCACAGAGATTTGTGCAGCTTTAGTTACAATTAGACCTATAGATAAATATGGGCAAGTTTTTAAACTTACAGGAATTTTATGGCGAATTTGAACGATATTATTCAATGGTGTGACCAAACTTTGGCAGCACGTGAATTTAAGGACTATGCACCGAATGGCTTGCAGATTGAAGGCAAATCCGAGGTGAATAAAATCCTCTGTGCTGTGACTGCTTCCCAGAGTGCCATTGAAGCTGCAATTGAGCAAGGCGCAGATTTATTGCTGGTTCATCATGGCTATTTCTGGAAAGGAGAAGCCTACCCAATTACGGGAATGCGTGGTAAACGCATTAAAACCCTGATTCAAAATGATATTTCACTGGTTGGCTATCACCTACCTTTAGACAGTCATCCAACTCTGGGAAATAATGCTACCATTGCGGATTTATTAGAACTCGAAAATATCGAACAGCTGGATCCGAGTGAAAAACGTCCGATTGGCAATATTGGCTATTTAAAACAGCCAATGAGTCCGGAAGATTTTAAAAATTATGTTTCAGAAAAGCTGGGCTTTGATGCGATTCATCTGCCTGCAGACAAAACTCAAATCCATAAAGTCGGTTTCTGTACCGGCGGTGCGCAGGATTATATTCAAAAAGCGGCACTACAGAACTGTGATGCCTATATTTCGGGCGAAGTGTCTGAACGGAACTTTTATGAAGCTCAGGAACTGAATGTGCATTATTATGCCTGTGGCCATCATGCGACTGAAAAATACGGTGTGCAACGCCTGGCCAAGGCTATTTCAGAACAGTTTAATATTGAGTATGATTATTTCGAATTAAACAATCCGATTTAATTCGACTGACGTTTATGATCAGTGGCTTTATTCATATATTTTCAGGCTTTATTCTGTATTGTTATTTATACACGATGCCCATTTCTGCCCGATTATCTATTACAATAAAGCCACTTATTGTTAAAACCCAGCAAAATGCAAGGAATTGAAAACATGACAACCATTACTTTACCAGCATTACCTTATGGCTACGAAGATCTTGCTCCACACATCAGCAAAGAAACTTTAGAATACCATCACGACAAACACCACAATACGTATGTGGTTAACCTGAATAACCTGATCGCTGGTACTGAGCTTGAAGGCAAAACTCTAGAAGAAATTATTACAGCAACTGCTGGTGATGCTTCTAAAGCGGGTGTTTTCAATAACGCGGCTCAAGTTTGGAACCACACGTTCTACTGGAACTGTATGGCTAAAAACGGCGGCGGTAAAGCAACTGGTACTTTGGCTGCGAAAATTGACGAAGCATTCGGTTCTTATGAAAAATTTGCTGAAGAATTTGCTGCTGCTGCAACTACTCAATTTGGTTCAGGTTGGGCTTGGTTAGTGGCTGACGAAGTAAACGGTCAGCTTTCAATCATGAAAACTTCAAATGCTGATACGCCAATGGCGCACGGTAAAATTGCAGTGTTGACGATTGACGTTTGGGAACACGCTTACTACATCGATTTCCGTAATGCTCGTCCTAAGTACATCTCTACTTTCCTAGAAAGCCTAGTAAACTGGGATTATGCAAATGCTAAATATGCAGGTCAGCCTGCAGGTGTTGAGAAATAATTTTTTATTTCTTTGCTAAACAAATCACCCATTTTGGGTGATTTGTTTATTTTTAGGCACTAAATGAATATTAATAAAGCAAACAATTCATTTCTTTACATTAATTGATTGACGACCTGGTTATTCATCCCTAAAATGCCGATCAGATTCTCCAATAGCTCAGTCGGTAGAGCGACGGACTGTTAATCCGCAGGTCCCTGGTTCGAGCCCAGGTTGGAGAGCCATCTATTCTTCCATAGCTCAGTCGGTAGAGCGACGGACTGTTAATCCGCAGGTCCCTGGTTCGAGCCCAGGTGGAAGAGCCAAGATTGTAAAAAACCCACTCATTGCGAAGTGGGTTTTTTTATAGCTGTATTTTTTAAATTGAGATCATCTTGATTTATATGTGCGATCAACCGCTCATTTCTTATGATCCAGATCACTTATCAAAATTCAGGCTGATCGCGATTTTGCTGTTAGGACCGGTTTACATAAACATAACAGTTTAAACTACAAACCTTTTCGACTATTTTTAAAACACTTGATTCAATTTCTTCAGCTTTTTTCTAAAAGTGCCTTGACCCCTTTTCAAATCTCTCTATAATCGCTGTCAGATTCTCCAATAGCTCAGTCGGTAGAGCGACGGACTGTTAATCCGCAGGTCCCTGGTTCGAGCCCAGGTTGGAGAGCCAATCTATTCTCCCATAGCTCAGTCGGTAGAGCGACGGACTGTTAATCCGCAGGTCCCTGGTTCGAGCCCAGGTGGGAGAGCCAAGATTCTGAAGAAACCCACTCATTGCGAAGTGGGTTTTTTTATTCTCCCCTTTTGTGATCTGTGTTTAATTTGAGTCAGTTTATATTTTTTGTGATTGGCTGCCTGGCAACTTTTGCATTAGTTTGCCTGCTCTTCCCACATCTCTTCACCCGTCAAAAGAAATTCTATCCGAAGCGCGTCATTACTGCTTTTGAAAGCAGGATGTTTACACGTCTGAAAGATGCCTTTCCTCATCATCACATTCTGGCACAAGTCGCGTTTAGCGCTTTGATCACGCACGATCAGATGAAAATGCGCAATCAATTTAATCGCAAAGTCACAGACTTCGTGGTACTTGATCGTGAATATAATGTAGTGGCGATTGTCGAACTGGATGATCCGAGCCATATTGGCAAAGAGCAGGAAGATGCTGAACGCGATGCCATGCTGATTGCAGCAGGCTATACCGTGATTCGATACACCCAGATTCCGACTATCAGACAACTGCAAAGGGATTTAAAATAAATTAAGCTGCAATTTCGATATTTCTCGCTGCAGCTTGAATTGGATTAATCAAAGCCTCCTGCTCCGCTTTTAATTTCTCGGCAGCTTTTCATGCTTCAAAACTAACCTATCCTCGTCCAATTTAGCGTCTCATCACAAGCATTCTCAGTTAAACCTGCCTTTCTGCAGGATTAGGGTGATAAAGTTTAAATTATCGCTCTATAATCCTTTCGAAAACAAAATATAAGTCAGATGACCTGATCGGCCTGTTCCATTTCCGGCCATCATCACCTTGCTTATTTTTGGCGTTGTTTTTTATTCAGTGATCGTTTATTTATGCAAAATTCTATTCGTATTGGTATCGCGGGTTACGGTAATCTTGGCCGCGGTGTTGAAACTGCCATCCAAAAAAATCCTGATATGCAGCTTGTCGGTATTTTTACTCGCCGCTCACCAAGCAGCGTCTCTCCTTGCTTTGCAGAAACTCAAGTGTATAGCATGGATGCACTATTAAATGAGTTTAGCGATAAAATTGATGTACTGATTCTTTGTGGCGGCTCTAAAGATGACTTGCCACAACAGGCCCCTATCTTTGCAAGTAAATTCAATACTGTAGATAGTTTTGATACGCATGCACGTATTCCGGAATACTATGCTGCAGTCGATGCACCCGCCCTTGCTAACAAAAAAACAGCCATGATTTCTATTGGCTGGGATCCTGGCATGTTCTCGATTAACCGTTTATTTGGTGAAGCGCTATTACCAGATGGCGAAACTTATACCTTTTGGGGTAAAGGCTTAAGTCAAGGCCATTCAGATGCGATCCGCCGTGTACCGGGTGTAAAAGCCGGTGTGCAATATACTATTCCATCCACTGATGCTATTGAACAAGTCCGCAGTGGCGCACGACCTGAGTTAAGCACCAAAGATAAACATCATCGTGACTGTTATGTGGTCTTGGAACAAGGAGCTGATGCAGCAACAGTTGAACAAACCATCGTCAGCATGCCTGATTATTTTGCAGATTATAATACGACTGTGAATTTTATCAGTGAGGAAACTTTACTGAAAGATCACCAAGATATGCCACATGGCGGTTTTGTCATTCGTAGTGGTAATACCAGTGATGCACAAAAACAGGTGATTGAGTTTTCTTTAAAGCTGAATAGCAATCCAGAGTTTACTGCAAGTGTTCTAGTGGCTTATGCCCGTGCCTGCTACCGTCTGAATCAAACTCAGCAATATGGTGCCAAAACAGCCCTAGATGTAGCACCTGCCCTACTTTCAATTAAATCTTCAGAACAATTGCGCAAAGAATTGCTTTAAGATGATTTAAATATAGCCACCGATCGGATGATGGGTGGCTATATTTTTCCATTCTAGAATACGGCTTGCCTAATTACTAAGTATCGAATATCTACAGTCAAATCATCGTTTGCAGAAACCCATGCAACTATCTACTACACAGACATTTGCAGTATTAGACAAGTGCAAAGGGATTCTAGATAGATTAAGGTGCTGTTGCACTACTTTTAGACACAGCTTGTGTTGAATTTGCCTTAGCATCCTGCTCTGCTTTGAGCTTTTCCGCAGCTTCTCGTGCTTCAATACGCGCAATCATATCTGCCTGCTGCTGCTTGTATTTTTCCTGATTTTTAGCATCACTATTCACTGCAAGAAATGCCATACTAATTAAAAATACCGGAATACAAAGTGCAAGCGTACCGAAGATCAATAGCTTTTTGACACTGCGGGGCTGTGACTGCTCGGACATAACAAACCTGCTTTAATTTCGTCATTTAATTACACTGCCCAATATAACAAAATAAAGTCATAGCTCAAGCCTTATAGATTAGGCAATAACAAAAGCATCCTTATAGGACGCTTTTTTCTCAGTCGATAGACAGTCACTACCTCAAAGCCAGTAGTATTCCTGCAAAAATAATCAGTCCAATCCAGCGGTTATGCCTAAACGCCCAGAAACACAGCTGTGGATCTTTATCCCGTGTTTTTATCCATTGGTAAATAAAATCAAGAGCAACAACAATTAATGCAGCCAGACCAAATGGAAGCAATAAATTTTCTAGCCACAATGCAGCACCTATCAATAAAATACTACTAGCCTGCAAAGCGCTAATGATCTGAATATCATATCGACCAAATAAGATCGCGGTTGATTTCACCCCAATCTTTAAATCGTATTCACGATCTGCAATTGCATATTGGGTATCATAGGCTACGGTCCAGGCCAGATTACCAAAATATAGAAGCCAGCAGGTTAAATCCGGCGTTTGTCCAACTGCGGTATAAGCCATCGGAATCGACCAGGAAAATGCTGCACCCAAAAAGACTTGAGGTAAATGGGTATAGCGCTTCATAAAAGGATAAATAAACGCTAAAAATAAAGCCCCAAATGACCAGTAAAAAGTTTCGATTGGCAGAAAAAATAGTAGGCAGGCACTGGCAGACACCAAAACCAGAAATACCATCACAGCTTCTTTGGCACTGATAATCCCAGTCGCTAGCGGACGGTTTTTAGTACGCTCCACATGTGCATCGACTTTACGGTCAGCAAAATCATTAATGGCACAGCCTGCCGCCCGCATAAAAATCACACCCAAAATCATGGGAATTAAAATTTCAATACGTGGCATTCCCTGAGCTGCAATCCACAGCGCCCACATGGTAGGCCAAAAAACCAGTTCAGTCCCAATCGGTTTATCAAAACGACAAAGATAATAATAGGCGCTAAGACGCTCACGCCAGGTGATTGCTTGTGCGGTTGCCATAAAAATCAAGCCCGTGAATTTTGTATAAAGTGTTCAAATGCCGGTAAAAATGTTTCTTGTACGATAAATTTACAGCCGTGCCAAGTATAGCAGCTCTGACGGGTCCAGCCCTCATCTAAAAGTACCACCCGACGCTGGCAGAGTGGATTGGTGCGCTGAAACAGAAACAAGCCAATCGGTTTGGTGCCAATATGCTGAAAAATTCGGGCTTTTTTTTGCAGGCTTAAAATCGGAAAGATGCTTTTGGCTTTCACCCAAGGAGACTGTTCCGAGCCGTAGAGATAACTTTCACGCACCCAGGAAGTATGCTGATGTGACATCTGCATCCATTTGGCATTGGCAAAGCCTAAACGCTGAAAATGCTCTTGAATTGGCTCGACATGGAATTGTCCTTGCGCCAAATCGGTCAGTTGTTGCGTGAGTGAACCCGATGCATACAGCCACGGTTTTAACTCAACAGGCAGAGTTGACAGCAACACACGCTGATTTTGATTTCTAGAACGACTATTCATTGTTAACAGTTATCTGTTTTTGCAATGATTTCATATTTGCCTTGTGGGGTTTTAATTAAAATAAAACCTTCAGCACTCAAATAAAATGATTCTGGATAAGCATAATCCAGCGCTATTTCAGGATTTTTCAGCGCCACAAATTGAGCCTGCTTATAACCCTCGGGAGTCCGCCCCACTTCAAGATAAGTCACTTCAGAGAAGTTCAACTTAAAACCTTTGTTATGATCTTTTGGATCAATCCATGGATAAAAGCTGGTGTGCTTTTTACGTTGTGCCATTTAAGCCCATCAATCATTTAAAATTATAAATAGATGATACAAAAAAACCCGCAACATGCGCGGGTTTTCTTCGCTTTAATTCGTGATGAATTACAAGCTGTAGTACATATCAAATTCAACTGGGTGAGTAGTCGTGTTTAGACGACGAACTTCTTCAGTTTTAAGCTCGATATAAGCATCAAGCATTTCTTTCGTGAACACGCCACCTTTTAACAGGTAATCATGATCCGCTTGAAGTGCTTCAAGCGCCATATCCAGGCTATGCGCCACTGTAGGGATTTTTGCTTCTTCTTCCGGTGGAAGATCGTACAAGTTCTTGTCAGCAGCTTCACCTGGGTGGATCTTGTTTTGAATACCGTCAAGACCAGCCATCAACAATGCCGCGAAACCTAGGTACGGGTTCATCATTGGATCTGGGAAACGTGCTTCAATACGCTTGCCTTTCGGGCTAGACACGTAAGGAATACGGATAGATGCAGAACGGTTACGCGCTGAGTAAGCAAGCATAATCGGTGCTTCGAAATGTGGAACCAAACGCTTGTACGAGTTTGTAGAAGGGTTAGTAATCGCATTTAAAGAACGAGCATGTTTAATTACACCACCGATGAAGTACAACGCCATTTCTGAAAGGCCTGCATATTCATCACCAGCAAACAGGTTTTTGCCGTCTTTAGAGATCGACATATGCACGTGCATACCAGAACCGTTATCACCCACCATTGGTTTAGGCATAAAGGTTGCTGTTTTTGCATATTGATGCGCAACGTTCCAAACCGCATATTTGAACTGTTGAACTTCGTCTGCTTTACGCACCATAGTGTTGAAGCTCACACCAATTTCTAACTGGCAAGAAGCAACTTCGTGGTGATGTACTTCTACACGACCTGGACCCATGATGTCTTCGATACGCGCACACATGTCTGCACGCATGTCATGTGAAGAATCTACAGGAGGAACTGGGAAGTAACCGCCTTTTACGCGTGGACGGTGACCAGAGTTACCGCCTTCGTAGTCTTTGTTAGTTGACCAAGCAGCTTCTTCAGCGATCAATGTATGGCGCGCGCCAGACATGTCGATTTCCCATTTTACTTCGTCAAATACGAAGAATTCTGGTTCTGGACCAAAGAATGCAGTGTCACCGATACCGGTAGATTTCAAATATTCTTCTGCACGGCGCGCAATCGAACGTGGGTCACGATCATAACCTTGACCAGTTGATGGCTCGATTACGTCACAAGTTACAACAACTGTTGGCTCTGCAAAGAACGGGTCGATAAAACCTGTTGCCGCATCCGGACGTAAAATCATGTCCGATGCTTCGATGCCTTTCCAACCTGCAATTGAAGAACCGTCAAACATTTTGCCGTCTTCAAATGTATCTTCATCAATACTGTCTGCTGGGTAAGTGACGTGTTGCTCTTTACCCTTGGTATCAGTAAAGCGAAAATCGACCCATTTTGCGCCACTTTCTTGTATGAGTTGAAGGACCTTGTTCGCCATGCTCATTTTGCTCCGATGTTTTTGTTGCACCCGTGAAGTGCGTGTTAGCAGTTGATAGTTATTAAGCAATTACCGTACCAACTTTTAAAAGTATAGATAAAATCTTGAAATCTTTATAAGAAATCATGAAGTGACAAAAATACTTTGCGGCTATTATACTAGCTGCAAAACTAAATGCACTATATTCAAGCATTCTTCATTTATTTTATTTCAGCTTTATTTTTTAGCGCACCTAAATAGTGCATGTGTCTATAAAAATGTATGCGAAACATATTTTTTTATAGCAAATATGCTGCTTTTTCTTACTTTTGTTATATTTTTACTTGTTTTTGGCTAAAAATTGAGCTTTTTTTAGTAGATATCAGTAAAGAAAATTTTGCGATTCATTTGGGATTGTATGCCTATTATGAGGCATTTTCTTTAAATCTACTTTCAATAGAAAAGTTTATATAAAGCTTAACTATTCAAGTGATGTTTTTTTCATCAAGCATTTTACCTCTCTTTGACCTTAATTTTTTCATTTTTAAGTTTTACTCTAAAAAATAGCCTTTTAAATCTTTCTATGAGTAAACCTATTACTTTAAATCATTATAAAATTTTATTTAATTTTCTACAGGTTTTTAAAGCCAATAAATTGAGCGAAATTGTTGCGCCGAATGGGGCTATTTTTTGCTATGATGAAGCGTGCTTTATTTTCACACAATGAAATCAATGATTTAGTTGTGTCAGGCAAGTGCTTGCAACACGTATAAATAAAGTACGATCTGGACAACATTAGCACAGTTAAGTGCATTAATTTCAATAGGTTAAGCTCATGCTTTTAATGATCGACAACTATGACTCCTTTACTTATAACATCGTCCAATATTTTGGCGAACTGAATCAAGAAGTAAAAGTAGTCCGTAATGATGCCGTGACATTGGAAGATATAGAGCGATGGCAACCTAAGTATTTAGTGATTGGCCCCGGCCCGTGCTCGCCAAGTGAGGCAGGAATTTCTATTCCTGCCATTCAGCATTTTGCTGGCAAAATTCCTTTACTGGGCGTTTGTCTTGGTCATCAAAGTATTGGTCAGGCATTTGGCGGTGATATCGTGCGTGCCAAACGTGTCATGCATGGCCGTCTGTCTGATATGTACCACAGTGATACCGGGATTTTCAGCAATCTTCCTTCTCCATTTCCTGCAACGCGCTATCATTCACTGGTGATTGATCAAGCCACCTTGCCCGAATGTCTGGAAGTGACCTGCTGGACCAATGAAGCTGACGGCTCTATGGAAGAAATTATGGGTGTGAAACATAAGACATTGCCGGTCGAAGGCGTGCAGTTCCATCCCGAATCGATTCTGAGCCAGCATGGTCATCAAATCTTTAAAAACTTTCTCGAAATTTATGCCTAAGAACACCTTATGAATATTCAACAAGCTTTAAGCAATATTACTAAAAACATTCACCTGACTCAGGATCAAATGCAAGACGTGATGCGTGCCATCATGTCAGGTGAAGCGACCGATGCCCAGATTGGTGCCCTGCTGATGGGCTTACGTCTTAAAGGCGAAAGCATTGATGAGATTACCGCAGCTGCACGTGTCATGCGTGAACTTGCCACTAAAATTGATGTCAGTGACATTCCTTATCTGGTCGATATCGTCGGCACAGGCGGTGACGGTCAAAACCTGTTTAACGTTTCTACTGCCTCTGCATTCGTGATCGCAGCAGCCGGTGCAACTATAGCCAAACATGGTAACCGCGGCGTTTCGACCAAATCAGGTTCGTCAGATTTGCTGGAACAGGCCGGGATTAATCTGGACCTGAATATGCAGCAGACTGAACGCTGTATCCGTGATGTCGGTGTCGGCTTCCTGTTTGCACCGAATCATCATCAAGCCATGAAATATGCAATCGGCCCACGTAAAGAATTGGGGATTCGCAGTATTTTCAACCTGCTCGGTCCTTTAACCAATCCGGCTGGCGTACAACGTCTGGTCATTGGCGTATTTTCCAATGAACTCTGCCGTCCAATTGCCGAAGTTATGAAACAGCTCGGTGCTGAACATGTGATGGTAGTACATTCACGTGATGGTCTGGATGAAATCAGTATAGCCTCTTCAACTCATGTTGCTGAACTGAAAAATGGCGAAGTCACCGAATGGGAAATTATTCCTGAATCGGTCGATATTGAATCGCAAACTCTGACCGGACTGATTGTAGAAGATTCTGCGCAAAGTCTGGCTTTAATCAAAGATGCACTGGGCAAGAAAAAATCAGACATCGGCGATAAAGCCGCCAATATGATCGCGCTGAATGCCGGCGCAGGTATTTATGTCTCCGGTTTGACCAGCAGCTATAAGCAAGGTGTTGCGCTGGCACATGACATTATCTATGGCGGTCAGGCACTTGAGAAAATGAGTGTACTGTCTGAATTTACCAAAACTATTAAACATTACGAAGCTTAATTCGGTCAGGGATTTTGATCATGGTGGATATCGCAAATACAATTTTAGGCAAAATTGTTGACCGTAAAAAAGAAGAATTTGCCCTACGTTTAAAGCAGAAAAGCTATAAAGATCTGGAAGAACTGGCACAAGGTGCATCACCTGTGCGTGGTTTTGCCCAGTCTTTAGTGTCGAAACGTCCGGGTGTCATTGCTGAAATTAAGAAAGCGTCACCATCTAAGGGCATTATTCGCGAGAACTTTAACCCTGCGGAAATTGCAGCACAGTATCAGGAGGCAGGTGCAGCCTGTTTATCGGTGCTGACCGATGTAGACTTTTTCCAGGGTCACGATGACAACATTCAGATTGCCCGTTCACATTGCGACCTGCCTGCACTGCGCAAAGACTTTCTGATCGATCCTTATGGAGTTATCGAAGCACGTGCTCTGCATGCAGACTGTATCTTGCTAATTGTGGCTTGCCTGTCTGATCAGCAGTTAGAAGAAATGTCTAAAACTGCATTTGAACATCATCTGGATGTACTGGTTGAAGTTCACGATGAAGAAGAACTATCCCGTGCTTTAAAACTTTCTGATCGTTGTCTGCTCGGTGTAAATAACCGTAATTTAAAAACCTTTGATGTGGATTTAAACACATCATTACGTTTGAAAAAATTACTGGACCCTTCACGCCTGCTGGTGACTGAAAGTGGTATTGCCACACCTGCGGATGTTGCGATGATGCAGAAAAATGATATTCACGCCTTTCTGGTCGGCGAAAGCTTCATGAAACAGCCACGTCCGGATCATGCTTTCCGCGATCTGTTTGGTGAGCCTGAAGCGGTTTAAAATGTAAATGCTCACCTAAGCATTAAAAAAGCCCAATCTCAGGATTGGGCTTTTTTATTTTCAATATTGAAAAGTAGATCATAGATTCTCGAGCGTATTTAAAATCCTCAGCAATTTCATGAACGCAATTCAGTTCTCCTTTGTCTATTTTCAGACTATAATTCTTGTAAATTCCGCATCTCCCTTGTTTTTACATTATGAGTAAACACGATTCTTCATTATCTAAAGATCAGTACAACCTGCTGAAATCTTTTAAGAAGCAAATTACACAGCCGCAAACGCCTGCGGTCGTTGCTGCACCTGTTGAAAAGACTGGCGAGCAAGAGGCTTTAGAAGAACTGGAATTATTCCGCAAGCAAATGCAGGGCGTGCAAAAAATTGAATCGGGAAATACGGTTCAACTGGACAAACCACGCAAGAAAAAGCCGGATGCACAAATCCTAGCAAAGCGTGCAGCGGCTACTGGCCCGATGGAAACAGAGGCCATGGCTTTATCAGATACTCAGGCCATGCTCAATCCTGTCGGCAGTCAGGCCAACTTGAGCTATCGCATCGCCACCTTGCAGCATAAAGTGTTTGAAGACTTGAAAGCCGGTAACTTGCGCTGGTTTGAAGCTGTGGATCTGCATGGCTGTACCGTGGAAGAAGCGCGTCAAGCCGTGCTGCAGATTATCCAGATCGCCAAAGATGAAAACCAGAACGTGATTAAAATCGTACATGGTAAAGGTCCAGAAGCGATTTTAAAAACCTATGTCAACGGCTGGCTGCGTCAGCATCGCGATGTTTTGGCTTTTGTCAGTGCACCTGAAAAGCAAGGAGGTACCGGTGCAGTATTGGTTCTGCTCAAACGTGCAGAAAAGAATCCAAAGTTCAAACAGTAAACGGTTTTAGCCTCAAAACAAGGCATTGTAAAAGTTTTCTGCTACAATGCCGTCCTTGTTCATTCTCAGTTTAAGTGAATACGTCATATGACTATGCAGCAATCCTACGCAAACATTCTTACTGCCGTTGGCGAAGATCTAAATCGCCCTGGTCTCAAAGATACGCCTGTGCGCGCTGCGAAAGCATTTTCATATTTAACCTCGGGTTATAGCCAGACACTTGAAGAAGTGACCAACAAGGCAGTCTTCCCTTCCGATAACCGTGAAATGGTACTGGTCAAAAATATCGAATTTTATTCGTTATGTGAGCATCACTTATTGCCATTTTATGGCCGCGTTCATATCGCCTATTTGCCTGAAGGTCATGTTTTAGGCCTGTCTAAATTTGCCCGCATTACTGAAATGTTTGCACGCCGTTTACAAATTCAGGAAAATCTGACTCAGCAAATTGCAGAAGCAGTGGCTGAAGTCACCAAAGCACGCGGTGTTGCAGTAATGATTGATTCTGCGCACATGTGCATGATGATGCGCGGTGTAGGCAAGCAGGAATCAACCACACGTACGGTATCATTTATTGGTGATTTTAAAACCGACAAAGAAACACGTCGTGAATTTTTAAGTGCGGTTCCAGAAAGCTATTAATTATTAAAGCTTAAAAATAAGTTACTCAAAGCCTCGATCATTCGGGGTTTTTTGCTTTTAAAGGAAGAGGATATCAATACTTAATTCAAAAGCTCACTTGCTATAAATAACACCTGGTAACAGGGTTTAAAGACCTGTCCCAAAACTTGCTATGTTTCAGTCTAGAACTCAAACAATTCCTGCTTGTGTTTGCAACAAGCCTACACTTGGATACATGATAAAGTTTTAATCCTGCCGCTCTCCCATTAAAGTAATTTGAAGTTGATATACAGCAAAGCGCTTTATATCTTTCTGATTGATTTTTAATGATAAGGAAAGTAACCATGGCGAATAGTAAAAATAACCAGGCGAAAGACAGCAAAAAATCAGCAAAAACTGCTAAAAAGACCCAAGATGAGAAACTGAAAAAGTCGAATAAGAGTAGTGACAAAGACAGTGATCGCAAAGTCACTAAAAAAGCGGCGAGCAGTAAATCTAAAGCGGCATCTTCTAAGAAAGACAATGCCAGCAAAGATGAAAAAGTGAAGGCGAAGAAAAATTCGAGCTCAAAAGCCAGTGATAAAGCGAAAGACCAAAAGACCTCTTCCGCGAAAAAACCGGCTAAAGCGAAAAGCAGCAACAAGAGTAAAGACGACACTAAAGTGAAAAAGTCTTCTTCAAAAAAATCGGCGCCTGCTAAAAAGCAGTCGAGTAGCTCCTCTAAGAGCAAGTCAACCAAGGCTAAAACCTCGAAGACCAGTTCAAAAAAATCGAAGTAAAATGAAAGCCCCTAGCTCTAAATGACAGGGGCTTTTCTGTATCCTGCCCCTTTATTTTTATAATTTGTATTAGCTGAAATATTGAGCAATTTTAAATTTCAGAAAAGGCCGAATATGAAGCCATCTGCCAAAGTAGCGCCACCAAAACGTCCGTCACGTGTAGTTTCGAATAGTTTTGATTATTCTCTGGACTTTGCAAAGGTTAATTTCCGCAAACGACCGGAGCTCTACCGGATTGGCCGTGGTGAACAAGGTGTATTACTGGTTGAGCCTTATAAATCAGAAATCCTGCCGCACTGGCGCTTTGCAGATGAAGAAAAAGCACAAGCCAGTAGCGAGAAAATCTATCAGCTTTTTCTAGACTATTTAAAGCAAGAAGATTTTATCGGTGCGGACATGGCACGCAAGTTTTTACAGATGGGTTTCACCCGTGCCCGACGTTATGCCAATCATAAAGGTGGCAAAAAATACGATGGCCCGGTTCCGGAGGATAAAAAAGGCTTGAGTGGTGCGCATGGCCGTTCCGAGCTACCACGTAATCATGAAGATCCGGTTAAAGCCGCTGCTGCCAAAATCTTTAAACAGAAATGGGATGAAGCTAAAAATCATCCCGAATATCTCCAGCAAAAACAGAAATTTCAGGAATTTATAGAGCAGCAGTCTGCAACTGGCTAAAAACCTTTCATTTAAACTGAGAGTGGCTGTGCGACAGGGTTCAAGGACTGATGAGCCATATAAACTCTGTTACGCCCGTTGTTCTTCGCCATATACAAGGCAGAATCTGCCGCATTCAGGAAGCGCTGATAATCCGGATGTCCATCATAAAGCACACAACCAATACTCACCGTAAATTTAAACTGCTGGCCTTGTGCCGAATTAATCATGCCATTTTCAATATATTTACGAATACTTTCGGCGATATTGAGGGCACGTTTTTCATCAGTATCCACCAGTAACAGCAAAAACTCTTCACCGCCGACCCGAAAAGCATAATCACTGCCCTGACTATATTTTTGCAATGCTTCGGCCAGAAATTTCAAGGCCAGATCACCTGCTGCATGTCCGAATTTGTCATTAATACTTTTGAAATAATCAGCATCGATAGCAAGTAAAGACAAAGGCGTATGATTCTTACGAGAAAAAGTGATTTCACGTGAAATAATCGTATTCAAATAACGGCGATTCAGTAACTGGGTCAATGAATCATTACCTGATTCAATATATTCGGCCACCTGAAATAACTGATCTACCAACAACTGAATTTCGCGGTTTAAGTCACGGATCTGCTGGATCAGTCCCAGCATATTGTTTTTGTCAGTACAGTCCATAATATCTTGATTAAGTTCATCGACTTGATAAATCCGTTCAATGATTAAATCGACCTGATCAGAACCGGTAAAAGCATAAGAGGCTTTATGGATAAACCATAAACCGAACTCAGACTTGGACAGCATCGGATGATTCAATTTCTCATGCTCAGAAAAGACCTTGAACATGAGCTCATTTTCCCAGTCCAGCAATGAGCTGCGCTGTTTATCTTTTTGTACGGCCACATCCTGCATCGCTGAAAAAACACGATAACTGTGTTTAATTTCCTGATTCATGGCTGTTTTGGCTTCATAAGATCGGCACATGACTTCTGTGGCAAATCCCATGATTTGGACAATATAACTGCAGGTGGTCAACATACTGTGGTGAGGATTCTCATCCAGCAGTTCAAACATTTTACGCTCAATTTCACGTACACCGCGCATGATCAGCCAGGACGGAATTCCGACACGCGCATGCACATGCCCCACCATCGCCTGTTTCTGCACGGCATCGGCATAGCGTTTATTAATTCCTACACTAAAGCTTTCAAGTAGCCAGGCATTTAAAGTGTCACGCAAGCGCTGTTGAATCAAGTCATCAGAAAAGAATTCTGCAGATTCCTTTTCAATGAGCATATTTTTATAGAATTCTTCCACCAGAATCAGGGAATGATCTTGAATAAAGTGAAAGGCATGCAATAAGTCATCAGATGAATAATTTTGACAGATCTGTTCCCATTGCTCGGCCAGTCTTGCCATGCATTCATTATTCATACTGTCTGTTCCCCAAAACCTTGCAATTTGCACTCACATTATGTGATAAATATAGCAAATATCAGGTATTTTTCCTAAAATATCGACCAGATTATTTGCACCAAACCCAGCTAATCTTTTTATGCAAGGGAAAACCGAACAGTAGCCTCACAGATACACAGCACTTTATGAATAGTGTTGATCAGTTTTAACTAAATCTTAAAAATACCGGATCAAACCAAGACTCCATTGATCCCAGTCTTTGGACTGTTGTTGCTGATATTCCCAAGACAGCCGAAGTGCATGTTGTGGATTGAATGCATATTGGAGTTCAGTATTCAGTTTCAGCTGCCAGCGATGCGAATCTTCCCAATAAGGCAGTTCCACCTGCACCAGACTGTTAATCTGATCGCTCCAGATATTCTGACAACCCACGGTGGGGCCTGCACCTACGCGCCAGCCTTGATCAAGTGTCTTGCCTGCCTGTAGCTGAGTTTGCATTTGTGCATAACATAGATGTTCACGGCTGACATTTGCCCAGCTATAACCGACCTGAGTTTTTAAGCTGGCAACGCCATGCTGCTCATCTTCACTAAACTGGCCATGCGCATTCAGTGCTTCCTGTTGCCAGCCCAGATTAAAACCCCAAGACAATGGCGTATTAAACGGATTGACGGGGTTATAGGAATTGACAGTCAATAGATCCAGATGCTCCAGTTTGAGTTCACTGTCACGATATTGCAAAGCCCCATCCAGAAACAGCAATTGTGTGCCGGTTCGAAAACCGCCTTGCGGGTCGATGAGATCATGATAGGCTTGCCGATGCCCTAGCTGGACAAAGGATTCACCCTGAACCTGTCCGGCCTGAAGACTGATATTCCGTGCATGATGGCTTTGTACCGGGTCTATTTTTGGACGTTCAGGCGCTTTACGCTGCTTCTCGATATTCAGCTGACTTCTTAAGCCTAATAACTTGCGAAAACGTGGCTGGGAAAATGATTTATCGACTGTTTGTCGGAGAAAGTCCAGATATAAATGATCATAGGCCATTTCCAGAATTTTGGCCTGATCTTCTGCCGGATAGGGCTGCAAGATTGAAGGCATTGCACCTGTTTCTGCATAAGCCAGCTGATGCGCAGTTTTTGCCAGCGCTTTGCCATGCTGTCTGGACTGTGCCAGCAATTGAGTTTCAAGCGCCGGACGGTAAACTTTCTGTTTGATCAAGCCCTGCTGTTCTACTACTTTTAGTGTTTCAATCGGAATCGCAGTCGAATTAAACTGTTTCTGTAGATTTAGCTCGGGACGTACCAGATCAAACAGTCCCAGTAGGCGATAAGCGCAATTATCACTGATAAAATAATAAGGGAAACTTACATTTTGCATTTCCCAGAGATGCTGTACCAAAAACCTGGTTTCTTGCGGACTTAAGTTTAATTCATATTCCCACAAATCCCGGCTTTCAAAGTCACCATACTCTTTGACCTTGCGGTAATACGGCATCAGTGAATATTCACCCGGATATTGTCCAGTCAGCCCTTTCCAGGCAAAGGACCAGTTGTCATTGCCATCGACCGTCGCAGCATAGTTGACCGCATAAGAAATCAGATTGAGTTGTTGCTGGTCTTTAGGGTCCAGACGCAACAAGGTATGACCAAACATCGAGCTGGGATTACCCATAAAATCCGTGGCATAGATCAGGGTTGCCTGATAAGGCTTGACCTCGCCAATCCATTTATCCAAATCCGGGCAACTGACCGCAGGCAATTGTTGCTCGGAAATATTCAATTGCTGCATTAACCAGCTGCTGCGTGCAGGAAACTTACAGCGGACGGACTGATTCGGCTCTGCGCTCAGGAATAAAGCCTGAATGTTATGCTGCATTTCTTTTTTTAGATCAGTTTTTCCCTGCTCTGCCAGGAAATAGCCCGAATAGTTAACCTCGCTATGACCTTGGGGATTGGCATACATGAGACGTTGCCAGGTAGTGCTCTGATCCAGATGCTGAGTTTCGGCCTGAGCGATATAATGCTGGATGTCTGGATTAATTTCGCTAGAAAAACTTAAAGGGCTGAATGTCAGGCCCAACATGAAGAACGCATATTTCATTCAGTTAACTTATTCTCATCAATTTCTTTTAGTCATAAGAAAACCCTGCCAGAACAGCAGGGTTTTTAGGGTGCGGATCAGATGTAGGATTTCAATACTTCATCTTTGGCCATCACAGTTTGTAAGGTGCTTAAAACTTGTAATGTATTCTGGTTTTCTTCGGAATAAATTTCAGAGAAATTCTGCTTGGAAACGCTAAAGAAACGAGCTTTATCTTCAGATTTAATATTCAAAAGTTCAGCCAGAACATTCAGGCTTTCACCCTCTCCAACTGCCATATCACGCGCCAATGCTTCAGCGTTTTCATTGGTAAAGGTCACCACTTGAGCGGTTACGGTACCGCCCTGGCTACAACCTAAAGTACCAAAAGTGATCCCGAGCCACTGATTCGTGAACAGAACGTTGGTCGTACCTGCAAAGAGTTTAGGAATAATACCTGACTGACCCGCCCACACCTGGCTTCCGATACCACAACCGACATCTCGGTCAGCCATCGCCATGCTTGAACCAGTCGCCAATACCGCCGCCAGCATAATTTTTTTCAACATAGTTATTCTCCAATTATTCTCATGCAATCTTTGTTATTACTCTAATAATGTAATTTAAATTACATACTCAGCAGAGTAGCGACAAGTCAAGTTTGGCGCAATTGAAAAAATGTATGCTTTACATAAACATAACCTGATTGATTTTACTGTTCCTTGAGCGCCCAATCGCCTTGTGAATTACGCTGTCCCAAGATTTTCAGTACTAACACCAGACTCAGCAATAACAACAAATACCAGGAGCCCAGTTTGCCCCATCCCACCATATGCCATTGCTCAATCTGGCTTGGATAGAGCCAGATCTGGTAAAAGGTACTGATGTTCTCGGCAATCCAGATAATAAACGCCAGAATCAGCAGTACGGGTAACATCGGCAACTGAAAAGTATGCCGATTCAGCTGAAAGCGAATTCTGGTTTTCCAGAACATCAGCACGCTCCAGACAAATAAAATCACCCGATAATCGGGAATAAAAAACTTGCTCATAAAGTTGATATAAGACAAGACAGCCAATGTCAGCATATGGCTAAAACGCGGCAATTTTTCAAATGAAACCTGATATAGACGTAAAGAGCGCGCAAAAAAACTGCCGACCGCAGAATACATAAAACCGGCAAATAAAGGCACGGTCAGGATTTTAAATATTGCGGGTTGAGGGTAATGCCAGGAAGCAATTGCCGGATGGGTCAGGAAGATTTCCATCACCATGGCCATGAGATGAAATAACGCAATCACTTTGGCTTCAGCCCAGGATTCCAGTTTGGTATAGAGCAATATCACCTGAATCAGCAAAGCAAAAAAAAGCAGATAGTCATACCGGTAAAAACCAAAGAAGAGATCGCTGCCCATAGAAGCAGTCAGCGCAAAAGCGAGCAGGAGTAAAATCCCAAATAAGGCAGCCGAAGCTGCCTTATAAGTAAATTCAAACCCTGATTTGAATAGATCGATCAAGGTTTACATCCTAAAGATATTTGGCACTATACTCATGTACGGTATCAATAAATGCTTTTGGATTCGCCGGATCAACCCACTGGGTAATACCATGACCTAAATTGGCAACATAACCGGTTTTCTCGCCATTGGCATAGGCATCATCCAGCATGGCTTTTGTCGCTTTAATGATGGTGTCTGATGAACCATATAAAGTTGCAGGATCCAGGTTACCCTGAAGTGCTGCACGACCAGCAACCGTTTGACGAGCGACATTCAATGGCGTGGTCCAGTCCAGACCAAATGCATCTGCGCCTGTCGTAATCATCGGTTCCAACCATTGACCGCCACCTTTGGTAAACAGAATTACCGGAATCTTGCGGCCGTCTTTCTCACGTTGCAAACCAGCGACAATCTTCTGCATATAGTTCAGCGAGAACTCGATATATTCACGATGTGCTAATGCCCCACCCCAACTATCAAAGATCTGTACCGCTTGTGCACCCGCATCGATCTGCGCATTCAAATATTCAGTCACTGCATCAGCCAGACGATCCAGTAAAGCATGCAAAACTTCAGGCTGCGCATACATCATCTGTTTGGTAAAACGGAAATCCTTGCTTGAACCGCCTTCGACCATATACGTTGCCAGAGTCCATGGACTGCCTGAGAAACCAATCAGAGGAACCTGACCGCCCAAGGCTGAACGAATGGTCGAAACGGCATTCATCACATAATCCAGATCCGACTTGGCATTAAATGCAGGCAGATTGGCGACATCCTGTTCGGTACGGATGGTCTTGTGAAATTTCGGGCCTTCACCGGCTTCAAAATACAGCCCCAGTCCCAAAGCATCCGGAACCGTCAAGATATCCGAGAATAAAATCGCGGCATCAAGATCATAACGGCGTAAAGGCTGCAAAGTTACTTCACAGGCCAGTTCAGTATTCTTGCAAAGCGAAAGGAAATCTCCTGCCTTGGCACGCGTTTCGCGGTACTCAGGCAAATAACGGCCAGCCTGACGCATCATCCATACTGGCGTAGCATCTACAGGCTCACGCAACAATGCGCGCAGAAAACGATCATTTTTTAAGGTCGTCATTCACATTCCCATCTTTCTTTGACATTGCCAACATCATAGCAAAAAGGCCGCAGTTTTAATAACTTCTGGCAACTTTAAAAACCGATCGGATTGAACGGCAACCTAGTGATTTACACAAAACAACTACTGCATCTCCACATTTTTTCTGTAATACTTATAGTGTTTTTCCACATAGTTAAAGAAATAATTCTTAAGGTTGAGTTACATGTTCGTTCGCACAATGCTCGCTGTGAGTCTAGGTTGCATTTTCGCAGGTCAAGTTTTTGCCGCGTCTACTGCTGAACAACCATTAAAACCCCAAGTGGTGACTGATGTTGCAGTGCAAGATCCGATTGATCCATTAGCAACTGAAGCTTCAGCGGCCCAAGCAGCACCTGCAGAAGCGCAAATTACTGCACAAGAACAACAAGACTTAAAACAGGCATCTGAAGCGCTGAATGAGCTACAGGATACCGAAGATCAGACTGCCTCTGTTGGCGCAGCACCAAATACCAAAGCACTGACTAACTCTGCGGCGACCAAAGCTTCTTGGACTTTAGACGGTTTAAACAATGCCCAATGGTATGAAAATATCGGTGCAGGTCAATTCCCAGTTTACGCACGTGCGCATGTCATGCTGAATAATGCCCATGCATCACCAGGTGCGATTGACGGAACCAGCGGTAAAAACACACTGAAAGCGATTGCATCTTTCCAGCAAATGAATGGCATCAAGCCGACAGGTGTTTTGACTCAGGAAACCTGGGATAAACTAGTTGCACGTCAAGGTTCTAAGCCAACCTTTGTTGAATACACCATTACTGAAAAAGATCTGGCAGGTCCGTTTGCCAAGTCTATTCCTTCAGATTATGCGCTACAGGCGAAAATGAAAGGCTTGTACTACACACGTGTCAGTGAAATGTTGAGCGAAAAATTCCATATGGATGAGAATTTCTTAAAGAAACTCAATCCAAATGCCAACTTTAATAAAGTTGGTGAAAAATTACTGGTCAGTAATGTACGTAATGACTTGCCTGAAGGTATTCACTTGATTGTTGCACATAAAGGCGCGAAACAACTGTACTTATTTAACAGTAAAAATCAAATGATCGCGTCATTCCCTGCCACCATTGGTAGTGCGGATACACCATCTCCAACCGGAACCTATAAAGTAACAGGTGTTGCACCAAACCCTTGGTACAGCTATTCACCGTCTAACTTTGTACAAGGTAAAAACTTAAAACCACTATCTTTACCACCGGGTCCTAACGGTCCTGTCGGGAATATCTGGATTGGTTTAAGCAAGAAATCATTTGGTATTCACGGAACACCAAACCCGTCTACCATTTCGAAAACAGCGTCACATGGTTGTATTCGTTTGACTAACTGGGATGCCAATGATCTTGGCCGTAAAGTTAAATCTGGCGTAACGGTTCGTTTCTTAGAATGATGATCGGTCTAACGATTTGAATAAAATAGCCTGCTTTTGAGCGGGCTTTTTTATTCCTTATGTTTACTTTCAGCTATGTCGTTGCAAAAATGCAATGATCTGTCGCCTATTTGAGATTTTTTCAGTTATAAAACGACAGTATGATGATCTCAAGTTAAAAATAATGTCGAGATAAAATCATGAATGCTTTTCTACATCCGAGCGAAAATCGTGGTCATGTAAAAATGGGATGGCTGGAGTCTAAACACAGCTTCTCATTTGGTAACTGGTATAACCCAAAGTATATGGGTGTCAGTGCTTTACGCGTGATTAATGATGACTTGATTGATGGTCATCAGGGTTTTGGGACACATCCACATGACAATATGGAAATCCTGACCTGTGTGCTAAAAGGAACCATTACCCATCAGGACAGCATGGGCAATCATGGCGGAATCGCTGCGGGTGAATGGCAACTGATGAGTGCAGGAACAGGTGTGCGACACAGTGAAATGAACCAAGGTAACGAACAGGTCCATTTACTGCAAATCTGGATTATTCCAAATGAACGTGATGCCAAGCCGAACTATCAGCAAATCCGTCTCGATCCGCATGAGCAACCGAACCAGTGGCATTTGATTTGTGGTCCGAATGACAATGCACCGATGCATATTCGTCAGAATGCCGAAGTCAAAACTGCGGTGATTCAGCAAGGCCACAGTCTGGAAGTGAAAGCGACCCAACATATTAATTATATACATGTTGTTTCTGGCACTGTTCAGATCGCAGAACATACAGTTGAAGCGGGTGGCGCAATTGCTTTTCTGGATGACACAGAAATTAAAGCAAGCAAAGATGCGCAAGTGATCTGGTTTGATTTGCCGGAAGTACCAAACTAAGCTTTTAAAGCTCAGCTCTAATGGCTATTGATCCAAGTGATTAATAGCCATTTTTTATACATATAACAATGAACAAGAAATAATAGTTCGCAGAATCATAATAAGGTTTCTTAGCTAAGAAAATTATGCCTACTACCTATACAAATCCAACCAATTCTCATCACATTTTTACCTAAGCAATGCATTATTTAGGTGAATATAAACTGATCCATTTCTATGGAATCCAGTGCTGTATAGCTTTGATCATTCGCGACTGGTTTTGATATTGTCTTTTGCAGCCATAAAGTGAATTGATCTTTTCATGTAGGTTAAATAAATAGAAGAGCATATTCGTATGAACCAGATTTTAGAGATGCAAAGCATCCAGCAACAAGTTTTGTTTTATTTATTAGCCTTTTTAAAACAACAAGATTATCAGTTCACGACCATTACACCACTTTCCCACCAGCGAATTCTGAATCGGAAAAAGAATGAAATTTATAAGCACAGAACCCTTCAGGATATCTTTGGCTGGAATCTAAACTTTAAAAAAACTGATCTTGATTCTGCCCTTTTTACATTATTGCAAGAACATCAGCTTCTACAGTTTCAGGAAGATCAATACTTGAGTCAGGTTCGGGTTTCTTCACTCGATGGCGAACTTTTTATTCATTCAGCTTTTCCCACCACTCAGCAGGATGCGGTATTTTTTGGTCCGGATACGTATCGCTTTGTCTATCATCTCAAGCAATATCTAGCTACTCAGCCTCGCCCTTTCAAACGGGTCGTGGAAATGTGTTGTGGCACTTCAGCAGCCGCAATCAGTATTGCCAGACATTTTCCAGATGTGAATGAAATGATGGTTGCAGACCTGAATCCCAAAGCCTTGCTCTATAGCCAGATTAATATCAGTTTTGCCGGCTTAAACCATATTCATCCGGTTCAAAGTAATTTATTTTCCAATCTTGATGGAAAATTTGATCTGATTTTTGCTAATCCACCGTATTTAATTGATCCCGAACAACGTCAATATCGTCATGGCGGTAATGCGCTGGATGGCTGTGATTTATCATTCAGGATTATAAAAGAAGGTCTACAGCGCCTGAATTCTGGCGGACATTTATTTCTATATACCGGTGTGACCGTGACTGAACATGGCAATCTGTTTTTGCAGCATCTTAAAGATTTGATGAAACAGCATCAAAATATAATCTGGTCCTATGAAGAAATTGACCCGGATATTTTTGGTGAAGAACTGGAACAACCGGCTTACCAACATGTGGAAAGAATTGCGTTGGCATTAATCAAAATTGAAGTAGGCAATTAAAGAATATTTATTAATTATGGAATTTTAAAATTTTGACTTTGTTCGCTATCAGCTTATTTTAAATCGTTTTATTAAAATCATAGAAATAAAAAAACCCCAATCTTTCGACTGGGGTTTTTAAAATTTGGCGGAAGCGGTGAGATTCGAACTCACGGAGGACTCACACCCTCGTCGGTTTTC